>NZ_JBFTNR010000427.1:0-3691 GCF_056665995.1 Stenotrophomonas sp. 05L44_2 | reverse complement strand
AGATGTACCTGCCACAGGATGCGTTCGACTGGCCGGTGACCGTGATGGTGGTGCACAGTGGTGAGCGCACCATCCTGATCGACGCCGGCCTGGGCATGGACCCGGACCTGCAGCTGCCGCGCGCCGGCCAGCTGATCCGTCGCCTCGGCGCTGCCGGTATCGACCTGCGCGAGATCACCGATGTAGTGATCACGCACATGCACATGGACCACATCGGTGGCCTGCTGGTGGACGGAGTGAAAGCACAGCTGCGGGCGGACCTGAAGATCCACGTTGCGGCGTCGGAAGTGGCGTTCTGGAAGTCACCCGACTTCACCCGCACCAACATGCCGCAGGGGTTCCCGGACGCGCTTCGCGCAACGGCCACGCATTTCTGGGCCGAGTACGGCAGTTTCGTGCACACCTTCGAGGATGAGCATGAGATCGCACCGGGCGTAGTCGCGCGCCGCACCGGCGGCCACACGCCGGGCCACTGCGTGGTACGCGTTGCCTCGGGGGGCCAGGCGCTGACCTTTGCTGGCGATGCCGTGTTCGCCGTCGGTTTTGATCAACCGAACTGGCACAACGGTTTCGAGCACGACCCGGAGGAAGCGGCGCGGGTGCGCATTGAACTGCTCAATGCGCTGGCCGGCACCGGCGAGATGCTGGTGGCCACGCACCTGCCGTTCCCGTCGGTGGGCCGCGTGTCCCGCGAGGGCGATGCGTTCCGCTGGGTGCCGGCGTTCTGGGATTTTTGATCAAGTTTTCTGGACTTCACGTCACCAATGGTCCCGGACAGGGGCGCACAGTAGCCCCTGTCGAAACCCACCCATCCGCTGGAGGTCCACCATGAACACCGTTACCCGCACCCTCGCTGCAACTGCCCTGGCCCTGGCGATGCAGGCGGGCCTGTCCGCCCAGGCCGCCGCGCCGGCACACCCGTCCGCACCCAGCGCTGTCACGCGCACCGCCAGCACCATCACCACCGCCGATGGTGTGCAGCTGTACTACAAGGACTGGGGCCCGAAGAACGGGCCGGTGGTGACCTTCAGCCATGGCTGGCCACTGGATTCGGACAGCTGGGAATCGCAGATGATGTTCCTGGCGGACCACGGTTACCGGGTGGTCGCACACGACCGCCGTGGCCACGGTCGTTCCAGCCAGCCCTGGGAYGGCAACGACATGGATCACTAYGCCGATGATCTGGCCACGGTGATCAATACGCTGGACCTGAAGGACGTCACACTGGTGGGCTTCTCCACCGGCGGCGGCGAAGTGGCGCGGTACATCGGCCGCCATGGCACGGGACGGGTGAAGAAGGCCGTGCTGATCAGTTCGGTGCCGCCGTTCATGCTGAAGACCGCAGACAACCCCGGTGGCGTTCCGATCGAAGTGTTCGACGGCATCCGCAAGGCGCAGCTGGAGAACCGCTCGCAGCTGTACAAGGACATTCCGTCTGGTCCGTTCTATGGATTCAACCGACCGGGCGCGAAGGTCAACCAGGCGATGGTCGATGCATGGTGGGCGCAGGGCATGCTGGGTGGGCAGAAGAACACCTACGACTCGATCGCCGCGTTCTCGGCGACCGACTTCCGCGCTGACCTGCAGAAGTTCGATGTGCCGACCCTGGTGATCCACGGCGACGACGATCAGATCGTGCCGATCGACGTGGCGGGACGGATGTCGGCCAAGCTGATCAAGGGCGCCAGGCTGATCGTCTACCCGGGTGCGCCGCATGGTCTGACCGAGACCCACAAGGACAAGGTCAACCAGGACCTGCTGGCCTTCCTGCAGCAGAAGTAGCCACAAGGGCAGCCGTCAGGCAGCACGGAGAACCGCAGTAGAGCCACGCCATGCGTGGCTTCGCCGTGCATGAAGGCAACCGCATCCACGCATGGCGTGGATCTACTGGATCGACGCAGGGTGGAAAGCCCACCGGTAGAGCCACGCCATGCGTGGCTTTGCTGTGCATGAGAGCAACCGCATCCACGCATGGCGTGGATCTACTGGATTGACGCAGGGTGGACCGCCCGCCGGTAGAGCCACGCCATGCGTGGCTTTGCCGTGCATGAGAGCAACCGCATCCACGCATGGCGTGGATCTACTGGATTGACGCAGGGTGGAAAGCCCGCCGGCAGAGCCACGCCATGCGTGGCTTTGCCGTGCATGAAAGCAACCGCATCCACGCATGGCGTGGATCTACTGGATCGACACAGGGTGGAAAGCCCGCCGGTAGAGCCACGCCATGCGTGGCTTTGCCGTGTATGAGAGCAACCGCATCCACGCATGGCGTGGATCTACTGGATCGAGGTTGGCTGGTTCAGGCCCTGCAGCTTGTGCGGGTTGCGCTGCACCAGGATCTGCACGATCTGCTCGCCGTTGGTATCGAAGGCCATTGCCGATTCCAGCACCTCGTCGAAGTAACGCAGCAGCCCCAGTCGTCCATTGATCATGCTCGGCACCATGCGCAGCTGGTCCTTGCGCCGCAGGTGCGGGGCGTACAGCAGCTGTGCGATGCGTGCGCCGCCGACCATCGGTTTCGGGAAGCTGGTGACGATGCCGCCGCCATCGCCGATCAGCACGGCCGATTCGGCCATCAGGGCTTTCATCGTCCTGAAGTCGCCATTGGCGATGGCCTCTGCGAAACGCCGCATCAGTTTCTGGTGCACGTCCTGCGGCACGTTGTAGCGCGGTCGCTCCTGCCGCAGCTGCAGGCGTGCGCGGTGCACGATCTGCCGGCAGGCGGCTTCGGTCTTGTCCAGCGTGCGTGCCACCACGTCGTAATCCTGGTCGAACACATCGTGCAGCAGGAACGCGGCACGCGCGTCCGGGGCCAGCCGCTCCAGCACGTTGAGGAAGGCCACCGACAGATCACTGGCCGTTTCCAGCATGTACTCGGGTGTGCCGGTGTCTTCGGTGAGCAGCGGCTCGGGCAGCCACATGCCGACATAGTGCTCGCGCGTGCGCCGGGCCAGGCGCAGGCCATCGATGGCGCGGCGGGTGGTGGTGGCCACCAGCCAGGCTTCGGCGTTCTCGATGTCCTGCTGGTTGGCGCCATGCCAGCGCAGCCAGACATCCTGCACCACGTCCTCGGCCTCGTGCGAGGAGCCGAGCATGCGGTAGGCCACGCCGAACAGGCGCGGGCGTAGTCGGGTGAACAGTGCGGTGGGGTCGTCCATGCCAGCAGAGACGGGACAGCTCCGCCGATTGTGACACCGGCGGACCTGTGGGAGTGGCGGGTACTGCCCCGGACCGGTGGCGGTCAGCGTGGTGGCAGTACCGCCGGCTTGCCGATGTCCTTGATCAGGAACACGACGAATGTCGCCGGTTCGGTCTGGCTGGCATTGCGGCCGACGGTATGCAGATCGTCCGGGCCCTCATGGAAGGCCTCCCCCGGGCCGAGGGTGACCTCGCGGCCACCGGCCACGCCCATCACGATGCGGCCCTGCAGCACATAGACGAAGCCGTGGGCGTCGTGCCGGTGCACGGGATCGGCGCCGCCGGGTGGGTACTGCACCGTCAGGATCAGTGCTTCCTTGCCCGGCTGTTCCGGCAACGGACGGGTCATGACCTCGCGCACGATGGGCTCGGGCGCGGTGGCCGGCGGTGTGGCGGCGATGCTGGTCAACGGCAGCAGGGCCAGCAGCGCCAGGGAACGGAGAGAACGCATGGCAGGTCTCCAGCAGGAAAGTGTGCAGTCGACGCTCAGGCC
>NZ_JBFTNR010000426.1:0-3692 GCF_056665995.1 Stenotrophomonas sp. 05L44_2 | reverse complement strand
GTACTTCGATGATGCGGTGATCGGGCGGTTGGCAGTGATCACCGGCCGCGCCGACGTGTCGTTCGAGCCGAATGCCACCGGCGCCTATTCGGCGCGCGATGGCAAGGTGCGCCGGGTCGGCCTGTTCCCGGGTGGCTGGCCGGACGCAGCGGCGATTTCGGTGACCACCCGCAAGGGCAGTGGCCTGGCCGATGCGGTGACCCAGGCATTGAACACCCAGATCAGCAGCGGTACCTACGCGAAGGTGCTGGCACGCTGGAATGTGGCCGAAGAAGCGGTGCCGCAGTCGCAGACCAATCCGCCGGGGTTGCCAGGGTTCTAGCGATGCCGCTTGGTAGGCGTCGAGCTTGCTCGACGGAAGGCGTGCCGACCAAGGTCGGCATCTACCAGAGGGCGTGCCAACCAACGGTTGGCACCCACCGGAATGCGAGGCGGGGCATGCCGACCAAGGTCGGCCTCTACCGGGGTCAGGGCTGCCAATCGATGTGTTCCAGGCGGGCGCCTCCATTGCCGTGAAAGAAACTGATCGCGGCGAAGCACGCCTCGATGCCGATGCACCACGCCAGGGGATAGCCATCCACCTGGCCATTGTCGAGCCGGAAATAAGCGTTGCCGGCGCGGTGTTCCTTTCCGCAGGAGTGGAAGCCGCCGTCGCCGGGCTCGCGCAGGTACATCAGCCATGCATGCTCGGCATTGCGCAGCATGCACAGCGATGGACCGTCGGGCACCGATGCCCATAGTTCGAACTGGGGCATGGATGCGGCCAGCGCCAGTGCGCTGGCCAGCTGATCGTCGGTAGCGGCGGCGACAGGGCTGCCATCGAGTAGAAGTTCGATCACTTCGGTTCCTGCATCGGCATTACTGCCAACGTGCCTCCAGGATGCGGAACGGGCCATCGAGCAGCACGCCATCCTTGTCGAAGTTCCGTACCGATCGCCCATCCACGCGCACGTCCTTGGGCAGGGTACGGCTGGGCCACCATACGCGCACCGGCGTGCCCTTGCGCAGCCCCTTGCCGAGCGACACGGTCAGGTTGCCGTTGCGCTGCCGCGCCTGCATCTGCAGGGTTCCATAGGCAGTGGGCAGGTGGTCCACGGCCAGGCCCTCGCCAGCGACCCAGGAAGGGGGCGTGCCCGGCAGCAGCGACAACGCGTCGTCATCCTCGCGCATCAGCATCCCGAACAGGGTGCGGCCGTATTCGGCGCCGATCCAGGTGTGCGGCATGTCGCCCAGATAGCGCGGGAAGCGCAACCGCGAGTGCACGACCTCGGCCAGCACCTGCCATTCCAGCGGCCTGCGATCGTGCAGCAGGCCCTGCAGCAGCTCGTCGGCCGCTTCGGGCTGGCCCAGGTGCACGTAGCTCAGCACGTTGCGGATTTCATACGGCGTGTAGGCATACAGCGCACCAGGCTGGTTGCGCTTGCGCACATCGTCCAGGTAGCGGGAGAAGGTGGTGCGCAGGGCCTCGGCCGGCAGCACGCTCTGCGCACCGGTGGGATCCAGCGCGATCGATACACCGGTCGGGTCGCCATCGCCGAGGTCGGCCGATGACGGAATGAAGTCGATGCCCTTCCACGCCATCGTCGCGCGGATCGAGGCGTGCAGTGCGTCATACAGCGCCTTGTACTGTTCGCGCGCCCACGTGGCGGTTTCGTGGTCGCCCAGCGATTCAGCCAACCACGCGCCGTCATGCCAGCCCTTCAGGCCCCAGTAGTCGTCCCAGTAGCTGTGGGTGGGTGAGGGGTAGCCTTCGTGGCTGATCGACGGCGCAAGGATGCCGGCGAAGCGCTCCGGCGATGGCTGGTCGGCCATGTAGCCCGGCACCAGCGTGCGTTCGCGCAGTTCCTGCAGGAAGCGCAGCGCGGCCTTCACCTTGGGCAGGTAGGCACGTACGCTTTCCGGCCCGCCATCGAGCCGGGCGACGTCGGCAACGAGGGTGATGTACTGGCCCTGGCTGTCGTACTCGATGTCCGAGCCGAAGCCGGTATTGACGCTGCCATCGTCGTTGAGGATGGGCGACACCAGGCCATTGCCGTGCACGCCGTGTTCGCTGTACCAGGCCAGGTAGTCGCGTGCCACCTTGGCTTCGCCCATGCGCAGCAGCACGGCCGAGGTGGCCATGCCATCGCGGATGAAGGAGCGGTTGTAGTTGCGCGGACCGGGCTGCATGGCCGGGCCGGTCTGGTTGATCAGCATGTAGGCGGCCTGCGCGCGCAGCATGTCCACCAGCGAAGGGTCGGGCAGGCGCAGGCCGACCTGGCCCAGCCGCGCCTGCCAATCAGCGGAGGCGCGGCTGGCCAGCGTGTCGAACGCCTTGTCGCCGTCGCGCGGCAGCGAGGCGAGGTTGAGGGCCGGTGCTTCCGGCAGCACGCCATTGGCATCGGCGGTGGCGGTACCGAGCGGGAAGGCCACCACCACCGCGTCGCTGGCACCGGGGGCCAGGGTGACGCGGTAGCTCAACGCCGCCGCTGCCAGGCCTGCGGCATCGCTGGACTGCTGTGCGGCAGGCAGTTTTCCGCTGGCGATGGCCGTGGTGATCTCGGTGTCACCTTCGTTGCCGAAGGGGGCGGTGCCAGCGGCATCCACTGCGCTGAGTGACTGCAGCAGCGTGCGGCCATTGACGCGCACGCTGTTGCCTTCGACGGCCACCTGGCGGATCGGCGACAGGCCGCCGTTCTGCCACGGCGGATTCATCTGCATCGGTCGCACTGCGAGGGTCAGCGTGCCTTCGATGGCCGCACTGCCGGTGTTGCGCAGGCGATGGCGCACGAAGGTGACCGGTTGCCCGTCGCGCTCGATGGCAAAGGCTTCGCTGCGCAGTTCCAGCCCGGGCTGCGGTGACCACGTGGCAGACGGCATCGGCTTCCAGCCATCGCGCAGTGCGTGCTGCACCGGTTGTTCGGCGGCACCGGTCGCGCGGCCATCGGCACTGCGCCAGATCGGCTGCACCAGCGGTGCGCCCTTGTAGGCTTCGATGTTGCCGTATTCGTCGAAGATCGATTTCTGCCGGCCCGCATGCACGCCGACTGCGGTCCAGTAGGTCTGCTGCATGTGCAGCGAGGCAGGGAACAACGCGCGCTGCGCGCCACTGGCGGCGATCTGGTACCGCTTCATCGGCGTCATCACCGCCTTCGGGCCGAGCAGGCGGATGCGTTTGACCTGGGGTGCATCGCCTTCCACGGTCAGCCGCAGTGCCTGGATGTCCAGTGGCGCGTCGGCCGCCAGYCAGCTCTGCTGCCGGGTCGCCGCCTGCGCGTCGCGCGCCAGTTCGTGCCAGCGGCCCTGTGTGTCCTGCGCCTGCAGGCGTGCAGCGCCGTGCACGTTGGCCCAGTCCACCGCCAGCCCGGTGCTGGGCTGCGCACGGGGCAGGGTGATGTCGAGCGTGTGGATGCCGCCTTTGCCTGCGGGGATGGCAACCGTGCCGCCGCCCTGCCACAGCGCAGCAGACTGGGTGGCGTCCAGCCCGGTCACCCGTGCGCTGAGCGTGGTGTCGAGCGGTTCCATTTCGAAGATGGATACGCCCCAGTCGGAAGTGCGCTGCGGGCTGGCCAGGCGCAGGTAGCGGGCCTGTCGCGGCGCGAAGTACAGGGTCTCGATGCCACCCAGCGAATCGCCCATGACGTAGGCGCTCTGCCACTGCTTGCCGTCGAGCGAGGTCTGCAGCGAATAGCCCTCGGAGTTGGAGACATCCC
>NZ_JBFTNR010000425.1:0-3703 GCF_056665995.1 Stenotrophomonas sp. 05L44_2 | reverse complement strand
GGGTCATGGGGGCCATTCGGGTCGCAGCATAACCGTTCTGAATTGCACGTCGCGTCGAACCAGGATGAATTTCTCCAGCGGAGCCTGACGTAGGTAATACTACGGCGCATGTCCGCAGACGCTCACACGATCCCCACGCCCCAGGCCACCTACGCGCAGCGCGTGGCCTTCGTTTCCGAGATCGCCGGCCGCCTGCACAGCTACGGCACAACGGCCCAGCGCCTGGAAGCGGCGGTGGTTGCCTTGGCCCGGCAGCTCGATCTGGATTGTGAACCGTGGTCGAACCCCACCGGCATCATCCTCAGTTTCAGCGATCCGGCGCAGGCCATTGGCTCCAGCGACATCACCCGGGTGATCCGCTTGGCGCCCGGCGAGAACGACCTGCACAAGCTCAGCGTGGCTGACGGGATCGCCGAAGAAGTGGCCAATGGCCGCATGAGCATTGCCCAAGGCCACACCGCGCTGCGCCAGCTGGACAAGGATCCGGGCCGGCGCGGCAAGCTGCGCACCATCCTGTCCTTCACCCTCGGTGCGGCCGGCGTGGCGGGCATGTGGAAGCTGCCGTGGCTGGACATCGCCACCGCCGGCGTCATCGGCCTGTTGATCGGCCTGCTCGGCATGGTCACCGACAAGCGCCCGGCCAGCCGGGAAGCGGCCGAAGCGCTGGCGGCGCTGCTGGCCGGCCTTGTCGCCACCGTGGTTGCCACGTTCGTGGGTGCCCTGAATCTCAACACGGTGATCATCGCCTCGCTGGTGGTGCTGCTGCCGGGCATGTCACTGACCAATGCGGTCAATGAACTGGCCAGCCAGCACTGGGTGTCCGGCACCGCGCGCTTTGCCGGCGCGTTGACCACGATCATGAAGCTCAGTGTCGGCGCGATGATCGCGGTGACCCTGGCCGATGTGCTGGGGCTGGACCCGATGATCCGTGCCTCGCGGCCACAGGGGCCGTGGGTGGAGTGGGGCTCGCTGCTGACGGCGGCGTTCGCCTTTGCGATGTTGTTCAAGGCCAACCGYCGCGACTATCCGTGGGTGATCGCCGCCTCGGTGGCCGGTTACGCGATCTCCAAATTTGGTGGTCATGCCTGGGGTACGCCCGCCGGCATCTTCCTGTCGGCGATGCTGCTGACCGCCGGCGGCAACCTGTTCGGGCGCGTGGTCGGCCGCCCCGGTGCGATCATCCGCCTGCCGGGCATCATCATGATGGTGCCCGGCAGCACCAGCCTGCGCGGCGTGCTGACCCTGGTCCAGCAACAGGACGTGGGCGCCGGCCAGAGCGTGTTCCTGACCGTGTTGAACGTGGTGATGGCGCTGGTCGCCGGCCTGCTGTTCGGCAACCTGTTGATGCCGGCGCGCAAGACGCTGTGACCAGGCAGTAGCGCCGGGCCATGCCCGGCGGATCGGGAAACCAACCGCTGCGCTCTCCGGGCTTGGCCCGGCGCTACCCCCAAAAAAAACGCCGGCTTTCGCCGGCGTTTTTCATTCCTGCTGCAGCTGGCCTCAGGCCTTCTTGATCAGGAAATCTTCCGGCTTCTTGCTGCCCTTGGCGGTCAGCTCGGCCATCCAGCGCGGCTGCTTGCCACGACCGGTCCAGGTTTCCTTCGGGTTGGCCGGGTTGCGGTACTTCGGCGCAACCTTGCCCAGCTTGCGGCCGGCAGCCTTGGACGGGGCCTTGGTGGTCTTGGCGACCTTGCGCGCGCGCGGTGCGGGTTCACCACCGAACAGTTCCTCGATGGTGTAACCCTCGGTCTTGGCCAGCTTGCTCAGCTGGGCACGAACCTTGGTGATCGGGCGACGCTTGGCGACGATGGTCTGCTGCTTCTTGGCTGTGCGGATCAATGCGCCCAGCTCACGTGCAGACAGGCCGGTCAGGTCGATGCTCATCAACGATTACTCCAGAAACTAATTTAGGGACAGGGACGAGCCGGTCCGTGGCGTCGCAGGACAGAGTAATGATGAATTAATCCCAGCACAAACAGTTGCGGTCACCGTCTGTCGGCTGGCTGGCCCGGTTGCGACCATTTTGACCGGATTATGTCCGTTGCGGTTTTCCCGGGTCGGCCAGCCGCTAAAAAAAGACCGGGGTATACCCCGGTCTTTTCCGATCAGCCCTGCAGGCGCTGCAGCAGGGTGGCCTTGTCCAGGCTCTCCGCTTCGGCCGCCCGACGCGAGCGGTACTCGAAGGTGCCTGCGGCCAGGCCGCGCTCGCTGACCACCACGCGGTGCGGGATGCCGATCAGTTCCATGTCGGCAAACATCGCGCCCGGGCGCAGGCCGCGGTCGTCCAGTGCGGCATCCAGGCCGGCATCGCGCAGCTCCTGCAGCAGAGCTGCAGCTGCATCGGCCACGCCTGCGTCGCCCTTCGGATTGATCACGCAGACCACCACCTGCCACGGCGCCATCGCGTCGGGCCAGATGATGCCGGCGTCATCGTGGTTCTGCTCGATGGCTGCGGCGACCACACGCGAAATACCGATGCCGTAGCAGCCCATCGTCATTACCGCGGCCTTGCCATTCTCGTCCAGCACGGTGGCATCGAGCGCCTTCGCATAGGTGCGGCCCAGCTGGAACACGTGGCCGACTTCGATGCCGCGGGCGATTTTCAGTTCGCCGCCGTCCAGCGCACGATCACCGGCGCGCACGTTGCGGATATCGGCCACTTCCGGTTCGGCCAGGTCGCGGCCCCAGTTGACGCCGGCCAGATGGAAACCGGCCTCATTGGCACCGACGACGAAGTCGGACATCGCCGCCACTTCGCGATCGGCGACCACGCGGATCGGCTTGGCCGGGGCGACCGGACCAAGGAAGCCCGGCACGCTGCCGAGGTATTCGGCGATCTCTGCTTCGCTGGCAAAACGCTGCTCGTCCAGGCCAGCAACCTTGCCCAGCTTGATTTCGTTGACCTCGTGGTCGCCACGTACCAGCGCCAGCACGAACTGCTGTGCCTCGCCTTCGCCGGCGATCAGCGCCACCGACTTCACCGTACGCTGCAGATCGATGCCCAGCAGCGCGGCGACGTCTTCGCAGGTCTTCTGGGTCGGGGTCTCGACCTTGCGCAGCGCTTCGCTGGCCGCAGCACGCGCGGCCGGATCGGCGGCGATGGCCGCTTCCATGTTGGCCGCGTAGTCCGAACCGGTGGAGAACACCAGCGCGTCCTCACCGGAGTCGGCGATCACGTGGAATTCCTGCGAGGCGTCACCGCCGATCGCGCCGGAATCGGCCTGCACCATGCGGAAGTCCAGGCCCAGGCGGGTGAAGATGCGGCTGTAGGCCACCTTCATGTTTTCGTACTCACGCACGAGGTCTTCGTCGTGCAGGTGGAACGAGTAGGCGTCCTTCATCAGGAACTCGCGCGCACGCATGACACCGAAGCGCGGACGGATCTCGTCGCGGAACTTGGTCTGGATCTGGTAGAAGTTCACCGGCAGCTGCTTGTAGCTGGACAGTTCGCTGCGCGCGAAATCGCAGGCCGCTTCCTCGGCGGTGGGGCTGTAGCAGAAGGTCTGTTCCTTGCGGTCCTTGATCTTCAGCAGCTGCGGGCCGAATTTCTGCCAGCGGCCGGTCTGCTCCCACAGTTCCTTCGGCTGGATGGTCGGGATCTGGAATTCCACGGCACCGGCTCGGTCCATTTCCTCGCGGACGATGCGTTCGACCTTGCGCAGCACGCGCAGGCCCAGCGGCGACCAGGTGTACAGGCCGGATG
>NZ_JBFTNR010000424.1:0-3714 GCF_056665995.1 Stenotrophomonas sp. 05L44_2 | reverse complement strand
GTCCTCGCCGTACTCTTTCTCGCGACCGAATACGGCCGGGAAGATGCCCGTCTTTTATTCGGGAGAATTCGGCAGTTTCAGGTAGGTGAAACTCCCATCGTCGTACGCGTTGACCGGAATCAACCACCCCATCTTCTTCGCCTTGCTGGTCGAATAGGAGTAGTTGAAGTTGTACTGGCGATCCTTGGCCAGCTCCGTACTGAGCAACGGCTGGGCTTCTTCCTCCACCGCCTCCTGCGCGACGCCGAACACTGTGTCATTCGGGTAGATAAAGGCGATCTTGTACTGCACGCCGGAACGACGCGCCTGCTCCAGCTGGCGCCAGTCAGTGGCCACCACCTTCAGCTCGAAGATGTACGAATGGGTCTCAGTGCGCACCATCATGTTGGTGTCGACGTCGACATTCTTGGGTTTAAGGTAGAACACATTCTCGCGACGGGTGAGTTCCCAACCACTGCTGAAACCGGTGCTGTAGTCGAGGATTTTCTCGTTCGGGCTCAGCTCGATCTGGGTGGTGAGACCCAGGCCGGTGCGCACCGGGTAGATGCGGTCCTTCTCGTACTCGTAATGGTCCACCGCCTGTGCCATCGCCGAGGTGGAAAACACCAGCGACAGCAATGACAGCAGCGCCAATGCGCTCCCTCTGACTTTTCGACTACTCATCGGTTGCTTGCTCCATCAGCATTTCCGGTGGAATTGTTCTGCATCGGCCTCATGGCCGGCTGCGCTGGGATCGCCTGCCCAGGCACTACCTGCCCTTGAGTCGGCTGACCTTGAATGGATTGACCCTGTACCGGCTGCATCTGACCATTGGCCGGTACAGCCACAGGCTGGCCAGTTGCGGGATCGATCATGGTGGCTGCTGCGGGATTGTTCGGGTCGTAAATGCCCTGCGCCTGTTGCGCGGCAAGCTGCGCCTGCTGGGCAGCATCCTGAGCCTGCTGCTGCATTGCACTGTCATCCGGCACCGGCACGCCACGGGCGTAATCGTTATCGACGCGATACTCGGTAACCTGGAAAGCTAGCGGATTGAGTACGCGATCCTGCTCGGACAGCGCAAGATTCTGGTTGTACTGGAAACGCATCGTCACCAGCTGGTTATCCAGATAGGTCGCAGCACCCGTGCGCTTGTCCAGCAGGCTGCGCTGTATGCGTACCGATGCGCCGCGGAAGCCACCATTGGCCTGCTGGGCCAAGGGCGTGATGCTCAGGATCTTGACCCGGATCGCCTTGCCGCGTCCGTACATCACGAACGGGTTCTGCGGATTGTTACCGGCATAGCGCTGCTTCATGCTTGCGCCGACAGGATCACTTGACATCACAAACACCAGCTCCCAGTCGCGCAGGCCCATCACCGCCGAGTCATACGACTCACGCGCCAGCACATACTGGGCGACGTTGCTGCGATTGACCGCTTCATTGGTGGTGATCGTCTCGCCCTGGAACGTGCCGCGCAGGCGCGCAACCGTGGCCGTACCCGTATAGGCATCAGCCATCACCAGGAACGGCACCTTCTCCTTCAACGGCAGCATGTAGTAGTAGCCACCGGCCAGCGCCAGCGACATCAGCAACGAACCGGTGGCGACCCACCAGGCACGGCGCTCGCTGCGCCGGGCCATGTCGGCCACGGTGATCTCGTAGCTGACCGCCTTGGCGACCGACTGCTCGACCTTGGGGCTGTTGCCTGCATCCTTCTTGCGGAACATGGGTTCTTCCGTACTGCTGAAACATCAATGGGCGCGACGCCCCTGCGCCAGGCGCGGGGTGCGGCACGTTCGATGATTTCGACGCGGTCTCAGCTGCCGCTGCTGGCTTCAGGATCCTGGGCCGACGCGGTCGGCGTCGATCCAGCGCTCTGCACGACGATCTGGTTGCCGACGATGGAGACGGAAACGCCCTGCGCCGCATAGGCCGCCGTGAGATCGATCACGGCCTGCTGTGCGTTGGTGGTGTCGATCTCCGACACCGCGCCATACAGGGTGAAATCCGAACTGAGGCGATAGTCCAGCGTACGGCCGGAATCCTTGGCCCAGCGCTCGAGCATGGCCTTCAGCGTGCGATCCATCGGCGACGCCTGATAGACGTAGCTGGAGTACAGCGGAATCTCGGTCGGAGCCGTCGCGAAACGGTTGACCGGCTTCCAACGCCCTCCAAAGTCGGGTGCGGGCTTGGTGGCACAACCTGCCACCATCAACGCCGCCACTGCGGCGATGGACATTTTTGCAATAAACGCCTGATTCATACGGGCTTCACTTTGACGTACGAAAAAGCAGTCCCGATGTTGGTCCCTTGGTCGTCCGGCACTGCGCGATGCACGCCGGAAACGTAACGAATGCACTGCTTAACAGCACATGGGCACGGTTCCCCTGCAGCTCGAAAGCTGCCAACCAAGTCGCGTGAAGCAACCTCATCCGAGGCCCCTCTCACGCACCCTCACCAACGTCGGAACCATCCCTGTTCCCATGGCTGAAACTCCTGGCCACTCTGAAAGCATGACGAATCACACAGATCCGCAAGCCACGCATAGAGTCGCACAACTACGCGTCAATTCGATGTCAGACAAATCTGAATTTTGACCAACGTATGGCGTTTCTTTGACGCGCTTCACTAATTCACCTCAATGAATGCGTGCATGCGTCACACTTTCAAGTCTGCAACTTAGACATCAAGCATCGGCACGTCAACCTTTGGCAGTAGACGTGACGTGAAATAGCGGTCCTTGTAATAGCGAATCTTGTCGCACTTGACCGGATGCGGGATGCCTTCGTACAGGAACACCTCCTTGTCCGGCCCCATCGCCTTGAGCTCCTGCGGCAGCATCAGCGCGCGACGCTCCTCGGTGAAGCTGTGGGTCTTTTCGCGCGCGTGGGTGACGTTCTTCTTGCGGATGGTGGTGTAACCCAGCATGTCCGAATAGTCGTTGGCGTCCTGCTGCTCGCGTGGTGCGTACAGGATCTGCAGCGCATGGTTGGTGATGATCGTGCGCGAGACCTCGCGGCCATAGGTGGCATCCAGCTGCGACATGCTCTGGATGATCGGCAGCAGGCGCACGTTGTAACCGGCCATGTAGGACACCGCCGAGGCGATGATTTCGACCTTGCCGATCGAGGTGAATTCGTCCATCAACAGCAGGCACTGGTACTTCAGGTCCGGATTGGACTTGGGCAGTTCCTTGGTGTTGAGGTTGATCAGCTGACTGAAGAACAGGTTGATGATCAATCGGCTTTCGGCCAGCTTGTTGGGCTGGATGCCGATGTAGATGGTCATCTTCTTCTTGCGCACGTCGGTGAGCAGGAAGTCGTTGGTGCTGGTGGCCTTGTCCAGGACCGGGTTGATCCAGGGGTTCAGCGGTTCCTTGAAGGTACCCAGGATCGAGGCGAAGGTCTCGTCGGCCTGGGACAGCATGTTGGCAAACGCCGAGCGCGCGTTGCTGCTGAGGAATGGGCGCTCGGACAGGCCCTTGAGGAACTTCTTCAGGTCACTGCCATCGCCGGAGGACAGGCGGTACACCGCACCCAGGGTCGGCGTGCCCTGCCCGCCTGGGAAGCCGCTGCTGCGCTCGTCATCCCAGTTCTCGAACAGGTACAGGGTGAAGGCGATGAAGGCATTGCGCGCCTGGCTGATCCAGAACTTCTGGTCTTCCGAGCCATCCGGATACAGCATCGCACCGATGCTCATCAGGTCCGAGACACGGAACGCCGGGTCGTCGGAGAC
>NZ_JBFTNR010000423.1:0-3718 GCF_056665995.1 Stenotrophomonas sp. 05L44_2 | reverse complement strand
TCGCATGCCCGTTCGTGGTGGTACTCGCGCTGGCGCAGGCGGCAGCCGCTTCCCCGGCGCAGGCCGGCCCGTTCACCGCRCCAGCCATCGGCGCGCTGGCGGTTGCGTGGTACCTGTGGGCCCGCATGCGGGCCTTCGTGGCCTTGAATGGAGGATCAGCGCTGCGTGCGCTCGGCTCGGTAGTGGTTTCGTTCCTGCTGACGACGATCGGGGTTGTCGGCCTGTTTGCTGCCGTCATCCTCTGATCTTCAACAGGGCGGCGATCACTCGAGAGCGTGATCGGACTTGCGCGGTGGCACTGCCGTGGCCTCACCGCGCTGCAGGAGGTCGAAGAAGTCCACTGCCTCCGCCGCCAGCGCATCGTGGGCGTCGAAATCCCAGTTCTGCTTGTACTCGCGCGCAAGCAGATCACAGACGGCCTTGGCCTGCTGGTAGGTCTGCGACTGCTCCCCGCGATCGGCCAGCTGGTCGCGGTGGATCTGGCACAGCATGAGCTGGTGGGCATCTTCGGCCCGCTCGCGCTCCCAGCCGATGTCGGGCAGGGCGGACAGTGCTGAGGCAAGCGCGATGGCAATCAAGGGCATGATCCGGGTCCGGGCAGGGGGCGGAACCTGAGCGTAGGTGATGGTGCAGTGCGCGTGGCGGCACGCGCGATGGCCGTTTTACGGGGTGTTCACCATTCGCAGCAGCATGGTGGCTGCGCTGAAGGTGGTCATGCCGATGGCTCGCCCGCCGCTGGTTTCTGCTCCTGCCACAGCAGTAGCGCGTCCAGTGCCGGGCACAGTGCCTGCCCCCACGCACTGAGTCGATACTCCACTTTCGGTGGCACCTGCGGATACACCGTGCGCAGCACGATGCCGTCGGCTTCCAGTGCACGCAGCTGCTGCGCCAGCATCTTCTGCGAGATGCCGGGGATGAGCCGCTCCAGGTCGGAATAGCGCTGCACCTTGCCGTCGAACAGGTGGAAGAGGATCAACAGCTTCCAGCGGCCTTCCAGCAGTGCGAGTGCACGGGCCACGTCCGCGGCGGCGGTTTCAGGGGTATAGGCCTTTCTCATGGGGTGGGTCACTTACCTTCAGGTGCGTTCTTGTGGCGGCCAGGGTGCGGTTCGAGAATAGCGCCAGTCCCGCCTGGAGTGCCTGCAATGTCGATTGATCTTCCCGCGCCGTTGTCCCGCTATTTCCTGCTGGCCAATGGCGAGCCCGGAACGCACGTTGAGCAGTGCTTTGCCGCAGGCGCGACGGTGCGCGATGAGCGCCAGCAACACCAGGGACACACGGCGATTGCCGCTTGGGTGGCGCAGACGCGTGCGGCCTACCAGCAACACGTGGTCCCCCTGCAGCTGCACGTGCAGGACGGTCGACACATCGTGTCTGCACAGGTCAGTGGCACGTTTCCGGGCAGCCCGGTGGTGCTGACACACGCGTTCACCCTGCAAGGGGATGGCATCGTCGCGCTGGACATCCACTGATTCAGTGACGGTTGCTTCCGGAGATCGGGTGGCACGCGGATGGCTGCCGATTTACGCGTAGCAGTACCAATGGATGGTGATCTCCATGCATGGCGTGGAGCTACTGAGCGCGGGGTGGAGCTACGGGTTCTGGAACACCGCCAGCTGTGCGGCGAAGGCGCGCTGGTAGGCGGGCCGCGCGGTCGCGCGGTCAACGTAGGCAGCAAGGTTTGCATACTCGCCGACGATGCCGCTGCTCTGCAGCCGCAGCAGCACCGACACCATCAGCAGATCGCCGGCGCTGAAGTCTCCGTCCAGCCACGGTGCATCGCCCAGCCGGGCGGACAGCTGGCTCAGCCGCCTGCGCACGCACTCGTCCAGCATCACCAGCCGTTGCGCGTACCAGGGCTGTTCGCGTTCCAGCACCCACGCCATGGAGCGTTCGACGATCGGCGGCTCCACAGTGTTCAGCGCGGCGAACATCCAGGTGATCGCACGCATGCGCGCACCCGTATCGGCGGGCAGCAACCCGGGGTGCTGTTCGGCCAGGTGCAGCAGGATCGCGCCTGATTCAAACAGCACTACGTTGCCATCCTCATAGGTGGGAATCTGACCGAACGGATGCCGCGCCAGGTGTGCGGGTTGCTTCATCTCCTCGAAGGWGAGCAGATGRACGTCGTAGGCGAGGCCCAGCTCTTCCAGCGCCCAGCGCACGCGCATGTCACGGGCCAGCCCCTGGCCACGGTCCGGGGAATGCTTGAATGCGGTCAGGATCGGCGTCATCAGGATGTCCATCGGCGTTGGCTGCCACGTTGGCCGGCCTTTCTTCTCTTGACGCGCGGACGGGTCGGCAATCGACACGCCTGCGCTGACCGAGGGCGTGGCATCGCCGGCCCGGATGAACGGTTCACGTCGGACGATTCGCCCGGGAGGGTCGGTGCAGCGATACTGCCGTCCTGCACACCCTTGGGGAAGTACGTGAGCACGTCCAGACTGCCGCGCATCGTTGGGTTCGACGTGCCACGGCTTCACCAGCAGGTCGATGCGACTGCCGATGAAGCCATCACTGCGCTGCTCGATCAGGCGCCCGATGAACAGTGGACCGGCCGCTTCCTGCAGCACTGCGCGACGTTGGCGTCGCAGCTTTCATTGGCGGAAGTGAAGGTGGAGGGCACCCGCATTGCCTTCCACGGTTCGATCGCCGATGCGCGTGCCTTGGCCGATGCGGTCATCGCGCTGGTGAACCGGTTGAATGATCAGCTGATGCAGGAAGGCAACCAGCTCGCCAGCGAGGAGTGATCTGCCAGCAGCTTGCTGTCTCAGCCCGCTTGCGAAGCCAATGCCGGCCCGGACAGGCGCGCCCAGCAGCCCATCGCCATTTCCGCCGACCCCGGGTGGCCACGCAGGCTGGTGCGCAGCGCAAGCCGTGACTGCAGATCGGTGAGCCACGCCGTGCGCGTGCCATGTGGGTTGCGGACATAGATGTCGCACGCCAGGCGGATGACCGGTGCGACCTCGTGGCGGAAGTTGATGGCGGGCAGATCGCCCGTCTGGAACGCGGCCTGCCAGTGCTGCAGCTCGCGCTCGACGTCAACGAAGTCCTTGTTGGTGATGCGTTCCATGAGACCTCTCCTGTTGGAACGCCAACGTACACCTGTGCATGTCAGGAGTCTGTGTGCGCGCAGCGCTGTTCATGGTGCCCGTTCATTAATCTCCGGCTTTCATGCAGCTGCGTAACCGGCCCACGCCCACAGTGGCGTTGCAGCAGATCGCTGCGGTGGAGCAAGACATGAACAACAATACGCCGCAAGGCCAGACCGACCGCACCAACGCCCCGACCGGAATCAAGCAGGCCGCCCAGCACGGCCAAACTGATGGCAACGCAATGGGCGGCGACCGGAAGCAGGACGGCAAGCAGCGCCAGCAGGAGCAGCAGGTCCAGCAGGATGCAAAGCCGGTCGGCCCGCAGAAGTCCGGGCAGGAACAGAAGAGCGAGCCGGGCCGTGACACCCGTCGCTGAGCAGTAAGCGAAGAAGAGGCCGCGCGTTGCGCGGCTTTCCTCTGTCCAACGTTCGGGAAGAGCGCTGATGCCATCCCATGCCCGTGCGGTAAGCCTGATGACGAAGATCATGTACCAGTGCCGTCCGGCAAGAACGACGACGATGGCGCGCTGCCGCGCCTGCCAGGCTCCCAGTCCGGGTGGCATGGAGTGCGCGCGTTGCCTTACCGAAGAACTCGGGGGCGTGATCGGCAACCGCGGTGCTGCGG
>NZ_JBFTNR010000422.1:0-10537 GCF_056665995.1 Stenotrophomonas sp. 05L44_2 | reverse complement strand
GCTTCCAATCGCACGGTACGCACGGATGAAAGTGTCCTGGGCCACGTCCTGACATTCACTCCAGTCGGCGATGTAGCGACCGACCAGGGCCACGACCCGATGCTGGTACTTGCGCACCAGGACATCGAAGGCGGCACTCTCGCCGTGCTGCACGCGCCGGACCAGTTCCAGATCCAGCTCCTGAGGTGTATCAACATCGGCCATGAGGGGCCGCACTCCTGTCAGCCCAACCGACGTCGGGCAATGAGACTGCCAATCCCGGGAAAAGTTCAGTCGCCGATCACCTGGCGCCGCACCAGCTTTTAACCACCGTTCCGTTAACGTTCCGGTCCAAGGCCTGCGATCCGGGGCGCCACACCCCTGCTATTGGGATTTGACGCGGGGGAAACAACCTCTGGATCATAGCCCCCTTCTCCATACACAACCGGATGGAACGTCCATGCTCTCAAGCTTCGATGGTCTCCGCTTCAGCCACTGGCACCCCGAGATCCGCGACGATGGCGTGGTGGTCCTCTCTCTGGATCGTCAGGACAGCAGTGTCAACGCAATGTCGCAGGATGTGCTGCTGGAGCTGGGCGACCTGCTGGAGCGCATCGCCATGGACCCACCGAAGGGCGTGGTGATCCAGTCCCTCAAGAAGGCAGGCTTCATCGCCGGTGCCGACCTGAAGGAGTTCCAGGAGTTCGATCGCCGCGGCACCGTCAACGACGCCATCCGCCGCGGCCAGTCGACCTACCAGAAGCTGGCAGAACTGCCCTGCCCGACCGTGGCCGCCATCCATGGCCATTGCCTGGGCGGCGGTACCGAGCTGGCCCTGGCCTGCCGTTATCGCGTTGCATCCAATGACAGTTCCACCCGCATCGGCCTGCCGGAAACCCAACTGGGCATCTTCCCTGGCTGGGGTGGCAGCGCGCGCCTGCCGCAGCTGGTCGGCGCACCGGCGGCGATGGACATGATGCTGACCGGACGCACGCTGTCGGCCTCGGCCGCACGCGGCATCGGGCTGGTCGACAAGGTGGTGGCACCGGCCGTCGTGCTCGAYACCRCCGTGGCGCTGGCACTGTCCGGCACCACCCGCCCGTTCAAGCAGCGTGCGCTGGCCTGGGCGACCAATACCTGGCCGGCACGCCAGCTGCTGGCCCCGCAGATGGTCAAGCAGGTCGCACGCAAGGCGAAGAAGGACCAGTACCCGGCGCCGTATGCGTTGATCAGCACCTGGCAGCGCAGCGGCGGCAAGCCGGTGCAGGCACGCCTGGATGCCGAACGACGCGCCGTRGTGAAGCTGGCCAGCACGCCGACCGCGCGCAACCTGATCCGCATCTTCTTCCTCACCGAACGCCTGAAGGGCCTGGGCGGTGGCGATTCCGGCATCCGCCACGTGCACGTGGTCGGTGCTGGCGTGATGGGCGGTGACATTGCTGCGTGGGCCGCCTACAAGGGTTTTGAAGTGACCCTGCAGGACCGCGAGCAGCGCTTCATCGACCCGGCCATGGAGCGTGCGCAGGCACTGTTCGCCAAGAAGGTGCGTGACGAGAGCAAGCGTCCGGCCGTCGCCGCGCGCCTGCGTGCGGACCTGGAAGGCAATGGCGTGGCGCAGGCCGATCTGGTCATCGAAGCGATCATCGAGAACCCGGAAGCCAAGCGTGCGCTGTACCAGACGCTGGAGCCGAAGATGAAGCTCGACGCGTTGCTGACCACCAACACCTCGTCGATTCCGCTGGTGGAGCTGCGCGATCACATCCAGCGCCCGGCGCAGTTCGCCGGCCTGCATTACTTCAACCCGGTGGCCCAGATGCCGTTGGTGGAGATCATCCATCACGACGGCATGGTTCCGGGCCCGGTGATCGACAAGGCGGCGGTGAAGTTCGRCATGCCGATGGGCCCGATCGAACTGATCGACACCGTAGGCCTGGACGTGGCCGCTGGCGTGGGCAAGGAACTGGCCCCGTTCCTGGGCCTGCAGATTCCGGCGGCGCTGCAGACGGTGGAACCGGACAAGCGCGGCAAGAAGGATGGCCAAGGCATCTACACCTGGGAGAACGGCCGGGCCAAGAAGCCGGACGTGGCGCGCGACTATCAGGCGCCTGCCGATCTGGAAGATCGCCTGATCCTGCCGTTGTTGAACGAGGCGGTGGCGTGCCTGCACGAAGGAGTGGTGGCCGACGCGGACCTGCTGGACGCGGGCGTGATCTTCGGTACCGGTTTCGCACCGTTCCGCGGCGGTCCGATCCAGCACATCCGTGCGGTGGGTGCCGATGCCATCGTGGAGCGCCTGAAGGCGCTGCAGCAGCGCCACGGTGATCGCTTCGCACCGCGCCCGGGCTGGGACAACCCGGTACTGCGCGAACCGGTGGTTTGATGTGATCAGCCGGGCCTGCGGCCCGGCACCCGCGTAGGCAACAGCAACAGCAACAGCCGAAGCCAGAGCCAGAGCCGGAGCAACAGCCGGCTCTGGCTTTTCTGTTTGTTGGGCGGGGGGGTGTGGGTTGGCAGGACACGCCGTAAACCCGTCCATGGGGGCTCGATGGCGCCATCCATGGCGCCAACGGTCCTGCAAGCCCACACCGCCCCACCCCTGACAGTTTCCCGGTGACGGTCGGTGACCTTCGGGAGCTGGTAGGTGTCGACCTTGGTCGACACGCTTGGTCCACGCCATGCGTGGATGCGAGCGAAGCGACCGGCGTTTGAGTTTGATTTTGATTTTCTTTGGATGGCGCCATCGAGCCCCCATGGACGGGTTTACGGCGTGTCCTGCGCCACCCACCCGCCCGGCCAAGCGCGGCTTCTGCTTTTGCCTTCAGCGACCAACCCACAGCCACGAGGGGCTGCGCCGTTGGCTGGAACAACCTGTTACCCGGACGGGGAATGTCACCGCCACCACCACATGCGATGCTGACCGCCTTGATCCCTGCCAGCGAGAACGCCCGCATGACCACCATCATCGCCCCGCGCGTGCACGACATCGGCGGCCTGGAAGTGCGCCGCGCCGTGCCCACCCTGCAGGCCCGCAGCATCGGTTCGTTCGTGTTCGTCGACCAGATGGGCCCGGCACTCATGCACCCCGGTACCGCCATCGACGTGCGCCCGCACCCGCATATCGGCCTGGCCACCGTCACCTACCTCTGGTCCGGTGCCATCGGCCACCGCGATACGCTGGGCTCGGACCAGGTGATCCGTCCCGGTGACGTCAACTGGATGACCGCCGGCCGCGGCATCGCCCATTCCGAGCGCACGCCGCAACCGGACCGCGACCATGACAACCCGATCCACGGCATGCAGACCTGGGTTGCGTTGCCGAAGTCGCATGAGGAAATCGAACCGGCCTTCTACCACCATGCCGCCGCCACGCTGCCCGAGCAGCGCCGCAACGGCGCCTGGCTGCGCGTCATTGCCGGACGCGCCTATGGCGAGGAGTCGCCGGTCAAGGTGTTCGCCGACACGCTCAACGTGGCGATCGACCTGGACCCGGATGCGGAGATCGACATCGATGATGGCCACCGCGAACGTGCGCTGTACATCCTCGAGGGCCAAGCGCAGCTGGATAGTGTGGACATTCCCCCCCAGCACCTGGTGATTCCCGAAGCCGGTGCGCGCGGCCGCCTGCGGGCGAAGACGCCGGTGAAGGCGATGCTGTTCGGCGGCGAACCGCTGGATGGCCCGCGCCATCTGTGGTGGAACTTCGTGTCCAGTTCGAAGGAACGTATCGAGCAGGCCAAGCACGACTGGGAAGCCGGACGTTTCGGCACCATTCCCGGCGACGACAAGGAATTCATTCCCCTGCCCCAGTACTGAGCATCGCGTGTTGCACACATCCGAAGGTGTATCCCTGCACCCGGCGTTGACGCTACAGTCACCCGCTGATCACTGAAATGTGACATAAATCACACTTTAGACCGTCAAAGGAGTGCAACACATGAGCATGGGTAAACGCTTGTCCGCCGAGTTCCTCGGCACGTTCTGGCTGGTTCTGGGTGGCTGTGGCAGTGCGGTGCTGGCCGCCAAGTTCGGTGGCGACGGCAATCCGCTGGGTATCGGTTTCCTCGGCGTGGCCCTGGCCTTCGGCCTGACCGTGGTGACCGGCGCCTACGCGTTCGGACATATCTCCGGTGCGCACTTCAATCCAGCGGTCAGCGTGGGCCTGTGGGCCGGTGGGCGCTTCCCGACCCGGGATCTGGTGCCCTACATCATCGCGCAGGTGGCCGGCGGCCTGCTGGCCGGCTTCATCCTGCTGCAGATCGCCTCCGGTGCCAGCGGCTTCGCCATCGATGGCAGCCAGGCCGGCGCGTTCGCCAGCAACGGCTATGGCGCGCTGTCACCCGGCGGCTACAGCGTGGCGGCCGCGTTCCTGTGCGAAGTGGTGYTCACGGCGGTGTTCCTGATCGTGATCATGGGCGCGACCCATGGCAAGGCGCCGGCGGGCTTCGCGCCGCTGGCCATCGGCCTGGCCCTGACCCTGATCCACCTGATCAGCATTCCGGTGACCAATACGTCGGTGAACCCGGCCCGCTCCACGGCGGTGGCCTTCTTCGCCGGCAGTGGCGCAACCGGCCAGCTATGGCTGTTCTGGGTCGCCCCGCTGCTGGGCGGTGCGATCGGCGGCATCATCTACAAGTGGATCGGCAACGACCGCTGAGCCATGACCGTGCCATTGCGGCCGACCCTCGGCCGCAATGGTTACGGATGTAACCGCGATTTGTGCGATCGCTCACGTTCCGTTAAGGTCTGGTCATCCGCCCGTGCTTTCGCCGGGCAGGACGGCATCCGGGGATGGGATGCCTCGACCGCCGGTGTCACCGGCGGTGCCAACGACACGCCACCTTGGGGGATGCATGAAGTTCGCGCCTGTTGTTCTGTCGAGCCTGTTGTTCGTTGCGGCGTCTGCCTGCGCGCAGGCCCCGGTCGACTGTCCTTCGTTGCCCGCCAGCAGCGGCCTGCAATGGCAGCAGCAGGCACAGTCCGGCTTCCTGGTCTGCCGCGCGGCCACCAGTGACGGGCGCGAAGTACTGAGCCTGATGCTCAGCCAGCGCGATCCGGGCATTCCGCTGACCCGCTCGCTGCGCCAGGAAAAAGGCAGCTTTGCCGGTGAATCGATGTACTGGTACCAGCCGGATCTGGGCGGCCAGCAGCCGCCGGGCTATGCCGAGCGCCGCATCAGCGTGGTCAAGCTGGACAAGGGCCGCTACGCGCAGATCGCGCTGTATCCCGACAGTTCCCAGGAACTGGGCACGCTGCAGCAGCTTGCGCAGGGCATGAACCTGACCTCTTCTGGACATCCGCCGGGCATGGCCCGGCGCTACCAATGTGCTGTGGGCATGACCCGGCGCTACCGATGCGCTGTGGGCATGGCCCGCAGCGCGACCTCAGAACCTGCCTTCCTGGAAATCGACGAAGGCCTGCATCAATTCCTCGCGGGTGTTCATCACGAACGGGCCATGCCGCATCACCGGCTCGCGCAACGGACGACCCGCCACCAGGATCAACCGCGCACCGTCGCTGCCTGCCGACAGATGCAGCTGCTCGCCGCCGCCCAGCACCGCCAGTTCCTGCCGCGCCACGTCGCGCGCCGCATCCTGCTCGCCCACCGTCAACCCGCCTTCGAACACATAGACGAACGCGTTGTGGCCTTCGGGCAGGGAGTAGGTCCAGGCACGATCGGCCTCCAGTGCAATGTCCAGATACAGCGGATCGGTGGCTGGCTGCGCGATCGGCCCCGCCGTGCCCTCGACCGTGCCAGCGATCACCTTGACCTGCACGCCTTCGGCCGGCTGCACCACCGGGATCTTTTCGGGAGCGAATTCCTGGTACTTCGGCGCGGTCATCTTGTCGCGCGCCGGCAGGTTCACCCACAGCTGGAAGCCGCGCATCTGCCCGCTTTCCTGCTCGGGCATCTCCGAATGCACCAGGCCRCKGCCGGCCGTCATCCACTGCACGCTGCCGGGGGTCAGCAGGCCCTCGTTGCCGTGATTGTCGCGATGCCGCATGCGGCCATCGAGCATGTAGGTGACGGTCTCGAAACCACGATGCGGATGCTCGGGGAAACCGGCGATGTAGTCCTCGGCGCGATCGGTACCGAATTCGTCGAGCAGCAGGAACGGATCGAGGTCGGGCAGCGAGGGGCCGCCGATGACCCGGGTCAGGCGAACACCGGCACCGTCGGAGGTGGGCATGCCACGGATGGTACGCAGGACGCGGACCGGCTCGGGAAGGCTCATGGTGACTCCTGTTGGATGGATGCCGCTAAAAATGGACGCTGCAGCGCGCAACGCCAATGGATGCCGTCGCAACCGATTGTTCCATCCCTGGTGTTCGCCGCACGTCATGTCCGCACGCCGGCACCGCCTGCGTTGTCGGCTGCGAAGGAACATCGCCACCTGCCACACCCATGTACGACCAAAGTACTACCGCCGAATGGTCCCGTGCACATTGACCCTGCCAGGGGCACGCGGGACTCTTTGCCTGTCTTTCCGGGAGAGAGCACCTCATGAAAGGTTTTTCCAAAATAGGCTGGGCGGCCCTCGCCCTGCTCGGCGCGTTCTGCCTGGGCACGGTGGCGCTGCGGCGCGGTGAGCACATCAACGCGTTGTGGATCGTGGTCGCGGCGGTATCGCTGTACCTGGTTGCCTACCGCTTCTACAGCCTGTTCATCGCCGACAAGGTGATGCAGCTCGATCCGACCCGGGCCACCCCGGCGGTGATCAACAACGATGGCCTGGACTACGTRCCGACCAACAAGCACGTGCTGTTCGGCCACCACTTCGCSGCCATYGCCGGYGCCGGCCCRCTGGTYGGCCCGGTGCTKGCCGCGCAGATGGGCTACCTGCCCGGCCTGCTGTGGCTGGTGGTCGGCGTGGTGCTGGCCGGTGCGGTGCAGGACTTCATGGTTCTGTTCCTGTCCAGCCGCCGCAACGGCCGTTCACTGGGTGACCTGGTGCGCGAGGAAATGGGCCAGGTGCCCGGCACCATCGCGTTGTTCGGTGCCTTCCTGATCATGATCATCATCCTGGCCGTGCTGGCGATGGTGGTGGTCAAGGCACTGGCGGAAAGCCCGTGGGGCATGTTCACGGTGATCGCGACGATGCCCATCGCGATCCTGATGGGCGTCTACATGCGCTACATCCGGCCGGGCAAGATCGGTGAGATCTCGGTGGTGGGCCTGGTGCTGCTGCTCGCCGCGATCTGGTTCGGTGGCAAGGTGGCGGCAGACCCGACCTGGGGCCCGGCGTTCACCTTCACCGGCACCCAGATTACCTGGATGCTGATCGGCTACGGTTTCGTCGCCTCGGTGCTGCCGGTCTGGCTGCTGCTGGCACCGCGCGACTACCTGTCGACCTTCCTGAAGATCGGCACGATCATCGCGCTGGCCATCGGCATCCTGGTGGTGATGCCGGAACTGAAGATGCCGGCGCTGACCCAGTTCGCGGCCAGCGGCGACGGCCCGGTGTGGAAAGGCGGCATGTTCCCGTTCCTGTTCATCACCATCGCCTGCGGCGCGGTGTCGGGTTTCCATGCACTGATCTCCTCGGGCACTACGCCCAAGCTGCTGGCCAATGAAGCGCACATGCGCTACATCGGYTACGGCGGCATGCTGATGGAATCGTTCGTGGCAGTGATGGCGCTGGTGGCGGCCTCGATCATCGATCCGGGCATCTACTTCGCGATGAACAGCCCAGCGGCGGTGATCGGTGCCGATGCCGCATCGGCCGCACACTACATCACCAATACCTGGGGCTTCACCATCACCCCCGAACAGCTGACCGCCACGGCGGCAGCGATCGGTGAGCCGACCATCCTGCATCGTGCCGGTGGTGCACCCACCCTGGCGGTGGGCATCGCGCAGATCCTGCATGAGGCGATCCCCAGCAGCAGCGACGCGATGATGGCGTTCTGGTACCACTTCGCCATYCTGTTCGAAGCACTGTTCATCCTCACCGCGGTGGATGCGGGCACACGTGCCGGTCGTTTCATGCTGCAGGACCTGCTCGGCAATTTCGTGCCGGCGCTGAAGAAGACCGAGTCGTGGACCGCCAACATCATCGGCACTGCCGGCTGCGTGGCGCTGTGGGGCTACCTGCTGTACACCGGCGTGGTCGATCCGTTCGGCGGCATCCAGACGTTGTGGCCGYTGTTCGGYATCTCCAACCAGATGCTGGCGGGYATCGCGCTGATGCTSGSYACGGTGGTGCTGWTCAARATGAAGCGTGACCGCTACGCGTGGGTCACCGCGGTGCCGGCGGTGTGGCTGCTGATCTGCACCACCTATGCCGGTTTCATCAAGATCTTCGACAGCAACCCGGCGCAGGGTTTCCTGGCACAGGCACACAAGTTCCAGGACGCGTTGGCCAGCGGCACCATCACCGCACCGGCGAAGTCGGTCGCACAGATGCAGCAGATCGTGGTCAACGCCTACGTCAACACCGGCTTGACCGCGCTGTTCCTGCTGGTGGTGGCGTCGGTGCTGGTGTATTCGATCAAGACGATCGTGGCGGCGCGCCGCAATCCGCAGCGCAGCGACCGCGAGACCCCGTACGTGGCGCTGAAGCCGCATGAAATGGTGGACCTGTAATGAGTACACAACTGGTTCCGGTGGGGCAGTACCAGGCGCATCGCCGGATCTGGCGACGCCTGGTGCAGACGGCACGGCTGTGCTGCGGCATTCCCGACTACGACAACTATGTGCGGCATGTGCGGGAGAAGCATCCGGACCGCGAGCCGATGGACTACAAGACGTTCTTCCGCGAGCGGCAGGAAGCGCGGTATGGCGGGCGCAACGGTGGTCGCTGCTGTTGAGGTTCCCGGTGGGTGCCGGGCTTGCAGCCCGGCGCCCGCAGAGGCAACGGCAGCCCACACCGCCCCACCTTTGACAGATTTCCGGTGACGGTGCGAATCATCCGGGGCCTGATCCGTTTTCCCTGGAGAACGGATCAGGCCCCTTTCTGTTCGTGGATGCCGGCGGTTGCGGGCGCCGCCCGGCGTAACTACTCCGTGAGGGTGATCGGGGTCAGGGTGACCTTGGCGTTGTTGGCCGCTCCCATCCGGTCCTGGTAGGCCTGGCCGCGCTGCAACAAGTAATAGCTGTCGATATAGTCGATGTCATTGGCAAACCACGACGTGGGCATGGCCTTGAGGATCGCGCCTGCGATGTCGGCGATGACGGCATACTCAGGAGCGAAGGCGCCCAGTGCGGCTTTGACGCCGTTGCTCAGCGCCACCAGCAGCTCCTGGTAGTTGGTATCGCCGTCATCTTCGAACAGCTGCACGTTGGCGGCGTTGAAGCGATAGTTGCCCCAGATGATCAGCGGTTGCTGCGGGGTGTAGTCGGTACCGTCGTAGTCCAGGTACGGCATGTCGACGGTGACCATCTCCGGTGCGGTGGCGCCCACCTGCAGACCGGAAACAACAGCGAACACCTCGGCTGCCCCCAGCGCCCAGGGCTCCTGGTCGTCCGCCAGGCGGATGCGGTCCAGGCGGGTGATATCCAGCGACGCCTGCGTTCCGTCAGCCGACAGCTGGATGCGTTCGGGCGATTGCAGGCCGCGAGCCTTCAGCCCCGCATTGACCAGGGCCATGCCCTCCTGCACGGCGCGCCGCGTGTCGACGTCGACGATCAGCACCGGAAAGTCCGGGGCCCGTTTCGCATCCAGTACATGCGCGCGGCCCTGCGCGTCGTATGCGGTGATCGTGGTCCAGTCGCGATCATTGCCACGCGGCAGACTGGCCACCCACAGCGGATGCGCATTGATGGCCGCCAGCGAGTGCCCCTCGGGCACGTACGCACGCAACTGCAGCAGCCCCTGCCCCTGTGCCGGGAGCCCCTTGCGCTGGCGCAGCTGGCGATCGCCAGCAGCCAGCGATGCACTGGCCAGCGTATGCGCCTGCGGATCGAAACGGCCCATCAACAATTGCACCGGCACGCCCTGCTCCGGCGCCGCATGCAGCGAGCTGCGCACTGCATCGGCGAACCCTGGCTGGGCGATCAGTGCCGCCACCTCGCGCGCACCGGCATCGGTCAGCATCTGCACATCGGCGCCGCCGGCCCTCACCGGCCCCTGCGCGAAGGCCCCCGTGCTGGCCAGCAACAGCACCAGTGCGGAAACCCGAAACCTCCATTGCTTCATCATCGACGGCCCCATCGAACGTCGCCGGCAACGCCGGCAGGAGCTTCCCACGCTACGGCGCACGCGCCATACGTTCCGGTATGTGCCGCACAGTTCCGGCAGCGTCCCGCGAAAAACAGCCGAGCGTGGGCTCGGCTCTACCCGTTCCTGATTTCCGTCGCTGGCCGCGAGAGGGCTCAGCCGTTGGCCATCCACTTCAGGATCAACCCGGTCACATACGCCAGGCCGGTACCGGTGGCATATCCGACCGTACCGAGCAGCACGCCCACCGGCGCCAGCGTCGGATGGAATGCTGCCGCCACCACTGGTGCCGAGGCGGCGGCGCCGATGTTGCCCTGCGAACCGATCGCGAAGAAGAACAGCGGCGCACGCACCAGCTTGGCCACGATCCACAGCACAAGCACGTGGGTGGCCATCCAGAT
>NZ_JBFTNR010000421.1:0-3752 GCF_056665995.1 Stenotrophomonas sp. 05L44_2 | reverse complement strand
GCTCTGTGCATACACCTGCAGGTACAGCGCATGCAGTTCGGCCTGCAGCCGCGGTTCGGCAAGGGCAGGGTCACCGGTGGCGATGCAGTCGATCTGCAGGTTGCTGCGTGAGCGCAGCTTGCGCCGGATGTTCTTGCGACGCGCTGCGGACAGGCGTGCCAGATAGGCGTCGATGCAATCGAAATCGATCGCCACCCATGCCAGCGGCATGCCTTCCAGCGGGATGAAACCGCGTGCTTCCAGCGCCTGCAGGAAGGCGTGGCTGTGTGCGTTGGCGGCATCGTCCAGCAAGGGCGAATCGATCGCCAGATCCTTGACCACCAGCAGCCGGCTGTCACCGACGCCATGGCGCAGCACGTCGTCGGCCAGTGCAGCCGCCGACACATGCGCCGGCAGCGGTGTGTACTCGGTGCTGGTGGCACCGATGAACCGCGTCTGCCAGGTCAGCCACGGCCGCCACAGGCGCGACAGCGGCAGCCCCAGCAGGCGCGAGCGCAGTGCATCGTCCAGGGTTGTGGTCAGATCCAATGGCGCACGGAAACTGGGCAGGCCGCTGGGCAGGCGGCTGGCATCGAACCCCAGGGGAGGGTGGGCCAGGAAGCCCTCCAGCAGCGCGGCCGGTTCCAGCGCGGTGCTGGATACACGCGGGATCATGTCCATGCGGGGCACGGGAACCGGCAGCGCATTCCCGCTCAGCCCTTGGCCTTGGTCAGCAGCTGGTCCAGCAGGGTAATCGCCAGGTCGATCTCTTCGTAGCTGATGTTCAACGAGGGCGCGAAGGTGATCACGTTCTTGTACCAGCCACCCACATCGAGCACGAGGCCCATGCGCTTGCCGTCGTGCAGCAGGTCGCCGGCCAGGCCGATGTCGACCATGCGGTCCAGCAGTTCACGGTTCGGGGTGAAGCCATCGGCGGCGCAGATTTCCGCACGCAGTGCCAGGCCGAGGCCATCGAYATCGCCGATTTCCGGATGGCGCTTCTGCAGACCGCGCAGGCCGTCGAGGAAGTAGGCCCCCTTCTCCGGCACGGTGCGCTCGTAGTCCATCTCCTTGCCCAGCTTCAGCACTTCCAGGCCTAGGCGCGTGCCCAGCGGATTGGAGTTGAAGGTGGAGTGGGTGGAGCCCGGTGGGAACACGGTCGGGTTGATCAGCTCTTCGCGCGCCCACAGGCCAGACAACGGGTTGAGGCCATTGGTCAGCGCCTTGCCGAACACCAGCACGTCCGGGGTGACATCGAAGTGTTCGATGGCCCACAGCTTGCCGGTGCGCCAGAAGCCCATCTGGATCTCATCGACGACCATCAGGATGCCGTACTTGTCCAGCACGCGCTTGAGGCCCTTGAAGAAGTTGCGCGGCGGAATGACGTAGCCGCCGGTGCCCTGGATCGGCTCGACGTAGAACGCGGCGTACTCGGCCTGGCCGACCTTGGGATCCCACACGCCGTTGTACTCGCTTTCGAACAGGCGCTCGAACTGGTGCACACAGTGGTCGGAGTACTCGTCCGGGGTCATGCCCTTCGGGCGACGGAACGGATACGGGAACGGGATGAACATCGCGCGTTCGCCGAAATGGCCGTAGCGGCGGCGGTAGCGGTAGCTGGAGGTGATCGACGAGGCGCCGAGGGTGCGGCCGTGGTAGCCGCCTTCGAAGGCGAACATCAGGCTCTTGCCGTTGCGCGCGTTGCGGACGATCTTCAGCGAATCCTCCACCGCCTGCGCACCACCGACGTTGAAGTGCACACGGCCATCAAGGCCGAACTTCTCGTGCATGTCCACCGCGATGGTCTTGGCCAGCTGCACACGGGTGGGGTGCAGGTACTGGCTGGCGACCTGCGGCAGGGTGTCGATCTGGTCCTTCAGCGCATTGTTCAGGCGCTGGTTGGCGTAACCGAAGTTGCACGCCGAGTACCACATCTGCAGATCGAGGTACGGGGTGCCGGCGGCATCGAACATGTAGCTGCCTTCGCAGCGCTGGAAGATCTTCGGCGGATCAACGTAGTGCACGGTGTCGCCGAAGGAGCTGTAGCGGGCTTCATCTGCCAGCAGCTGTGCATCGGTGATGGCGGCATCGGCGTTCTTGTCAAAAATATTCATCGGTTCGATTCCGGAGAGGGCATTCAAAGGAAGCAACGGGCGGAGCGATCAGGCGGTGGCGAGCAGCCGCGGAAGCGAGGGCTGAAGCAGGCTGCCGTCGAGCAGGCGCGGCAGCAGCGCAGTAGCGTCGTGGAAGGTGTCGATGGCGGCGTGGGGAATGCCGGCGTCGGTGCAATGGGCAATCAGGCGACGCTTGGCGAACACGAAATCGGCGTGTTCGGATACGCAGAAATCGGAGGCGCCATCGCCGATCATCAGCACGCGGGGAGCTTCGTCAGCACGCGCCTGCGCCGCGCAGGTGCACTTGCAGGTGCCGCTGCGGCAGCCTTCGGCCTGGTAGGGAGATTCAAGCTGCCAATGGCCGTCAGACCAGCGCAGGTGATTGGCCACCACAGGCAGCGGCGGCAGGCCGTGATTGGCGAGGATGCGATGGATTGCGTAGTCCAGGCCGTCGCTGACGATGCGCAGTGGCAGGCCCAACGCCTGCGCGCGTTTGACGAAAGCGGCGAAGCCCGGATCGATCCGTACCTGGTCCAGGTGTGCATCGAGGGTGGCCGGATCAAGCTTCAGCAGGCGGACCTGGCCCTGCATGCATTCACGCGAACCGATCTCGCCTGAGCGCCACTGGTCTTCCAGCTGCTGCCAACCGGGCTGGCCGAAGTTTTCCAGCAGCGAATCAATGACGTCCTCGAGGCTGATGGTGCCATCGAAGTCACACAGGATGCTCCATTGCATGGGCAGCTCCGTCGATGAAGAGAGGCCTTGGCACGATGCCGGCGACGGGGCCAATGTAGGCAGGCCGTCTTTCTCGTTCCTTTCCACCTGAAAGCCCGAACGGAGGCACTCGGGAAGCGTTCAGCCAGTGAGCGCGAAGCAGGCTTTGCCCGGCTTCAACCTCTACTGACCAGCCAGTACCTTCACGATCTCGCAGCTGTCTTCGTGGGTCAGCCAGGGGCTGTTGCCCACGGTCAGGGAGCGGGCGGCGAAGTCGCGGGCATTGGGTACGTCCGCGTCTGCGACGACGCCTCGCAGATAGGCATAGTCCGGCAGGGCGTGGATGAACATGCGGCTGACACCCAGGCCGCGCTGCCACAGCGATGAAAGCGCTTTGTCACGCGCAAGTTCGCTGGGCAGCAGCAGCATCAGCATCGGCCAGGTGCCAAGAGTGCCAGGCATCCCGTCCACCACTTCAACGGCAGGCAGCGATTCCAGCTGCACGCGCAGCTGCAGCGCGCGCAGGCGGGCGGCCTGCAGGAAGGCGGGCAGGCGCTGTGCAGCGTGTGCCCCGACGTTCTGCCGCCAGCGGCTGACGCGATGCTGCGGAATATCCAGTGGAAACACATCACCCACCGCAGCTTCCAGGTCGCCACGGCGCAGGGCACGCCGCAGCGGATTTCCATACACCAGCGACAGCAGGGAAGGGCGGTAGCAGGCCGCCAGGCCCAGCAGCTGCAGGCTGCGCGTCAGCTCCCAGCGCGGGTTGAAGGGCGTGTGTCCTGCGGCCTGCTCGATCAATGCCGCACGCAGTTCTTCATCACGTGTCAGCAGCAGGCCGCCCTCATGCAGGCTCAGGCCCTTGCCGGCGGCCAGGCTGAAGAAGCCGATGTCGCCGCGCAGGCCGACGCTGTTGCCGGCCACGCGTGCACCCAGTGCCTGTGC
>NZ_JBFTNR010000420.1:0-3755 GCF_056665995.1 Stenotrophomonas sp. 05L44_2 | reverse complement strand
ATCTACCTGCGCGAGCATCCACTGCCAAGCGTGGAGCGGCTCGGTGACGGGCCGATGGCGCGCGGCGTGGGCTGGGTGATCGGCAAGGTGCGCGCCGGATTGCTGCGCGCGATGGTGGAAGACACGCTGATCGACAAGGCTGGCACTGTGGGCCTGGAGCCGAAGATGGTGCGTGAGGCGCTGACCATGCGCATGGATGAGCTGCTGCATACGCGCGGCGTGCTGCGGCTGGTGAAGGCGCAGATCAACGGCATGATGCCGGGTGTGTACCTGGGGTTGCTGCTGCCGCTGGCGATCATYRCGCTGCTGCTGGCGCTGGAGATCTGGGCCGCGCATCGGTTCGGATGGAAGGGTGGGGCTGCGCCCCGGTTGGTRGTGCCGGCCGCTGSCCGGCAGTTGCAGGATGCMGCCGAAGGTTCATGAGGTTGCCGGCCAGCGGCCGGCACTACTCGTAGAAGAGCGTGCGGACCAACGGTCCGCACCTACCGTTTTGCGGTCAATCGCCGTCCTGTTCGTCCGGGTGCGCCTTCCAGTAACCGGTCGAGCGGATCCAGTCGCGCGGCACGCCCAGGTGGCCTTCGATGAACTTGCGCATCATCCGCGCGCGGCGCGATTCGGTGGCGATCCAGTAGAACGTATCGCCCTCGGGCACCTCGAAGTCGGTCAGCATGTCTTCCAGCAGCGTGCTGCTGGCGGCCGGGAAGCCGTTGCGCTCCAGCCAGTGGATGCGCACGTTCTCGTACTGCGGCAGGTCCTGGCGCTCGTCCTCGTCGGCCACCTCGATGTAGGCCTGCACCTGCGCGCCTTCGGGCAGCACGTCCAGCCAGCGGGCGATGGCGGGCAGCGCGGTCTCATCGCCAATCAGCACGTAGGCGTCATAGCTGTCGGCCACCACGAACGAGCCGCGTGGGCCGCCGATCACCAGCATGTCGCCGGCCTGTGCGCGCTCGGCCCACGGCCCGGCAACGCCCTGGTCGTGCAGCACGAAGTCGATGGCCAGCTCACCGGTTTCGTGGTCCCACCAGCGCGGGGTGTAGTCGCGTGCCGGCGAAGGCTGCTTGCCCTCGGGGTAGCTGCGGCCCTCGGCGGTCAGCACCGGCAGCACCATCTCGCCGCTGGCGTTGGGGAAGAACAGCTTGATGTGGTCGTCGGCGCCGGGCGAATCGAAGCCGGCCAGGTCGTCGCCGCCCAGCACGATGCGGCGCATGTGCGGGGTGACAGTCTCGGTGCGCAGCACCGTCAGTTCACGGAAGCGCACATCCAGGCGCAGGCGCGAGTTGTGATGTTCGGTCATGGGGGTACCTGTTGGAAGGTCGCGCGGGGGCGCGCGGCATGGGGGAGACCTGGCTGGAATCAGTCTGGCTGGGTCGTTGAAAAGGGAGAAGGCGCGTTGTCGCCCTGGCCGTTGATCAGCGCCGAGGCACGCGACAGCAGCGCAGCCACTTGCTCGGCTTCGCCGTCGGCCCAGCGCCCGTGGTGGTGCACCAGCGCCCGCTTGAACTCGCGCAGCGCAGCGGCCAGCGGTGCTGGCAGCGAGGCCTTGGTGATCTCGCGGGCGCGGTCGAATGCGCGCCGCTGCGCCAAGCGCACCTGGCTGCGCTGCACCTTCAGCTCGAACTCGCCGGCGGCAGTGATGCGGAACACACGGCGGCCGTCCACCTCTTCCGACGCCACCCAGCCGGCCTGCTCGAAGCTGGCCAACAGCGGGTACATGGTGCCGGCGCTGGGGGTATAGGCCTGCATGAACATGGTGCTGATGTGCTGCATCAGCTCGTAGCCGTGGCGCGGCTGCTCGCCGATCAGCGCCAGCACCAACAGGCGCAGGTCACCGCGGCTGAGCACGCGTGGCTGGCCGTTGCGGCGGGGTACCGCGGCATCGTCGGTGCGGCTGCGAGGGGAGGGGGATCGGCCCATTTCGATATATCGGTAACGTGTGTTGCAAACGATATATCGATAGGCCGGACCCGGCAAGCAGGATTCCGGCCACAACGCTTGCCGGATCGGGCCACGCAGCCAAGTGGCGCAAGGGCTCAGGGGGAAAGATGCGCGCGGCGCAAGCCACCGTTGCGCGGCCTGACATCCGTATCGGGCCACGCAACGGCACTGCGGGTTTCCGCCCCGGGCAGGGGCGCAGCAGACGAGCGGCGAACCGCGGGAAGGGGCCTGCTCGCGGCCAACCGTGCGCAGCTGCCTCGTCTGCGTCGAGAGGCGCGCGCGACACGTTGTCGCGGGTTCAGCGGCGCCCCGTCAGACAACGCCGACATGGCGCCCGCCTTGCCCCACAACGGTCATCCATGGCGGTAACACTGCGTCCTGCGCATGGGCGCAGCAGGCCGCAAGCGACAGCTGGCGCAGCCCTTGCAGGCAGCCACAGCGGCCTGCCGCAGCGCGTTGTCAGCGCTTTGTCCCGCCGGTGGACGTCCCGGGACAGGCCTTGCAGACATGGGTGGCCTGCATCCATACGCCAGCGTAGCCAAGTGACGAAAGCCCTTGGTGCGCTACACTTTGCGGTCTAGAAATCTATCAACAGTCGCGCGCGTGCGTGCGGTAATGGGAGCGCTAATGAACTGGTTGAACGAGGTGCTGAACAACGACCCGAATCCTGTGGAAACCCAGGAGTGGATCGAGTCGTTGAAGGCCGTTATTGATGTCGAGGGCCCCGAGCGCGCGCATCAGCTGCTGGAAGGCATGGTGGAACTGACCCGTCGTTCGGGTGCCTATCTGCCGTTCTCTCCCACTACCGAATACGTCAACACCATCGAGCCGCAGCTGGAGGCCAAGAGCCCGGGCAACGCCGAACTGGAATGGCGCATCCGTTCGATCATCCGCTGGAACGCGATGGCCACCGTGGTGCGCGCCAACCGCAAGCCGGGCGACCTGGGCGGCCACATCGCCTCGTTCGCTTCCGGCGCAACGCTGTACGACGTGGGCTTCAACCACTTCTGGCGCGCCCCCAGCGAAAACCACCCGGGCGATCTGCTGTTCATCCAGGGCCACAGCGCCCCGGGCATCTACGCGCGTTCCTTCCTGGAAGGCCGCATCAGCGAAGAGCAGCTGGACAAGTTCCGCATGGAAGTGGACGGCGGCGGCCTGTCGTCGTACCCGCATCCGTGGCTGATGCCGGAATACTGGCAGACCCCGACCGTGTCGATGGGCCTGGGCCCGCTGGCCGCCWTCTACCAGGCGCAGTTCATGCGCTACCTGGAAAACCGTGGCCTGATCGAGAAGTCCGACCGCAAGGTGTGGTGCTTCATCGGCGACGGCGAGAGCGACGAGCCGGAAACCCTGGGTGCCATCGCGCTGGCCGGCCGTGAAGGCCTGGACAACCTGATCTTCGTGGTGAACTGCAACCTGCAGCGCCTGGACGGCCCGGTGCGCGGCAACGGCAAGATCATCCAGGAACTGGAAGGGGTGTTCCGTGGCGGCGGCTGGAATGTCATCAAGCTGCTGTGGGGCGGTTACTGGGATGCCCTGCTGGCCAAGGACACCAATGGCGTCCTGAAGAAGCTGATGATGGAAACCGTCGACGGCGAATACCAGAACTGCAAGGCCTTCGGCGGCGCGTACACCCGCGAGCATTTCTTCGGCAAGTACCCGGAAACCGCTGCGATGGTGGCCGGTCTTTCCGACGACGACATCTGGCGCCTGAACCGTGGTGGCCACGACCCGCACAAGGTGTACGCCGCCTACCACCAGGCCGTGAACACCAAGGGCATGCCGACCGTCATCCTGGCCAAGACGGTCAAGGGTTACGG
>NZ_JBFTNR010000419.1:0-3760 GCF_056665995.1 Stenotrophomonas sp. 05L44_2 | reverse complement strand
GCGTCGGGCCATGCCCGGCGAACGCAGTGGCGCTGTTCGAAACGCCCGCCTGCGCACAGCTTTCGTTCCACCGCTGCGCCCGCAGCGCAGCATGGGAATTCTGCGTGGCGCCCTATAATCCGCGCTTTCCCCCTGATGAGTTCCACCCCGATGGCGCAGCAAACGATGAAGGCCCTGGTCAAGCGCGAAGCGGCCAAGGGCATCTGGATGGAAGAGGTTCCGGTGCCAACCCCGGGCCCCAACCAGGTCCTGATCAAGCTGGAAAAGACCGCGATCTGCGGCACCGACCTGCATATCTACCTGTGGGACGAATGGAGCCAGCGCACGATCAAGCCGGGCCTGACCATCGGCCATGAGTTCGTCGGCCGCATCGCAGAGATCGGCCCGGGCGTGACCGGCTACGAGATCGGCCAGCGCGTGTCGGCCGAAGGCCACATCGTCTGCGGCCACTGCCGCAACTGCCGCGGCGGTCGTCCGCACCTGTGCCCGAACACCGTCGGCATCGGCGTCAACGTCAACGGTGCGTTCGCCGAATACATGGTGATGCCGGCCAGCAACCTGTGGCCGATCCCCGACCAGATCCCCTCCGAGCTGGCCGCCTTCTTCGACCCGTACGGCAATGCCGCGCACTGCGCGCTGGAATTCAACGTCATCGGCGAAGACGTGCTGATCACCGGCGCCGGCCCGATCGGCATCATCGCGGCGGGCATCTGCAAGCACATCGGTGCACGCAACGTGGTGGTGACCGACGTCAACGACTTCCGCCTGAAGCTGGCCGCCGACATGGGCGCCACCCGCGTGGTCAACGTCGCCAACACGTCGCTGAAGGACGTGATGAAGGAACTGCACATGGAGGGCTTCGACGTGGGCCTGGAAATGAGCGGCAACCCGCGCGCGTTCAACGACATGCTCGACTGCATGTACCACGGCGGCAAGATCGCCATGCTCGGCATCATGCCCAAGGGTGCCGGCTGCGACTGGGACAAGATCATCTTCAAGGGCCTGACCGTGCAGGGCATCTACGGCCGCAAGATGTACGAGACCTGGTACAAGATGACCCAGTTGGTGCTGTCCGGCTTCCCGCTCGGCAAGGTCATGACCCACCAGCTGCCGATCGACGACTTCCAGAAGGGCTTCGACCTGATGGAAGAAGGCAAGGCCGGCAAGGTGGTCCTCAGCTGGAATTGACCCTTCGGGTCAATTCCCCCGCAGGTTTCCTTATCCCTGCGCCGTCGGCGCGCCCCCTTGAACAACAAGGGGGCTCTCCTCCAGATGGGATCAAGAACGCTGCGGAATCGAAAAAGGCGCCCATTGGGCGCCTTTTTCGTGAAGCGTGCCAGGCAAGCCAGGCAAGCCAGGCACCTACCGTAACGCCTGCGGCGTTACTTGCCTACGGCCACGCTCAGCATCACCCGGCTGTGGGCCAGCTTGCCGGAGTTGTCGCGGCCGTTGCCATCGGTGCCGTAGTAACCCAGGCCGACATTGAACAGGCCGAACTGGCGGGCGACGCCGACGTTCCAGTCGGTGTAGTCCTTGGCGATACCGTCCTCGAAGGTGCTGCGGCCGACGTTGGCGTTGAGCGTGAAGTCCTTCGGCAGGCCCCAGCTGCCACCCAGGCCGAAGTACCAGCCGTCGGTGCTGCTGTTCCACACATCGTTGCTGTAGGCCACCGTCAGCTTGTAGGTGTCGTCCAGCGTGGTGGTGGTGATCAGCTCGTTGTAGTTCTGGTGGCTGGCCTTGAGGTAGGTGTAACGGTTCAACAGCACGTCGAAGTTGACGCGCTCGGTCACGTCCACGCCGTAGCCGATAAGGTAGTCGACCTCGGTATTCGGATCGCCCGGACCGAAGTCCACGCCCGAACCCCAGACACCGGCATACAGGCCAACCGGGCTGGTGTAGGTGAAGCCGGCCTGCAGGGTCGGATCCTCATCGGTCTGCGACACACCACGGAACAGGTAGTCCGAGACGGCGGTGACGTTCCAGCTGTACGGAGATTCGTTGTCCTGGGCGCTGGCGGCGAACGGCGCGAGCGTCAGGGCGGCGGCAATGGCGAGGCAGGCACGGGCGTGCTTCATGAGCGTCTCCGGTGGGGTCGGTGGCGTGGAAGGCGGGGATCTGCAGCGGGCGCAGCAACCGGAGCCAGACAGCCCCGGTTCACGAATTTTTAACCCGTTTGCTATTGCGATGCAACATGTGCCGGCCATGGCGGTGCCCCATCCGGCCCGGTCCGCAGCCGTCGATGCCCGGTAGAATCAGTGGTTTCCCGTGCTGAGCCGTGCCCACGCCATGACCGACTCCTCCGCCCTGACCCGCCACTATGCTGAGGAACTGGACGCCATCCGCGCCCAGGGCCTGTTCAAGTCCGAGCGGATCATCACCAGCCCGCAGTCCGCCGAGATCACCCTGGAAGACGGCCGCAAGGTGCTGAACTTCTGTGCCAACAACTACCTCGGCCTGGCCGACCATCCTGACCTGATCCAGGCCGCGAAGGACGCGCTGGACAGCCACGGTTTCGGCATGGCATCGGTGCGCTTCATCTGCGGCACCCAGGACCTGCACAAGCAGCTGGAGAAGCAGATCGCCGACTTCTTCGGCAAGCAGGACACCATCCTGTACGCGGCCTGCTTCGACGCCAACGGCGGCCTGTTCGAACCGCTGCTGGGCGAGAACGACGCGATCATTTCCGATGCACTGAACCATGCCTCGATCATCGACGGCGTGCGCCTGTGCAAGGCCAAGCGCTTCCGCTACGCCAACTGCGACATGGCCGATCTGGAAGCGCAGCTCCAGGCCGCCGATGCGGCCGGCTGCAAGACCAAGCTGATCACCACCGACGGCGTGTTCTCGATGGACGGCTTCATCGCGCCGCTGGACGAAATCACCGCGCTGGCGAAGAAGTACAACGCGCTGGTCCACATCGACGAATGCCATGCCACCGGCTTCCTCGGCGCGTCGGGCCGCGGCTCGGCCGAGGTCAAGGGCGTGCTGGAGAAGATCGACATCATCACCGGCACCCTGGGCAAGGCCATGGGCGGCGCGCTGGGTGGCTTCACCTGCGCCAGCGCCGAAGTGATCGAGCTGCTGCGCCAGCGCTCGCGCCCGTACCTGTTCTCCAACTCGCTGCCGCCGCACGTGGTCGCCGCCGGCATCAAGGCGTTCGAGATGCTGGCCGCGGCCGATGACCTGCGCAGCACCCTGGCCGCCAACACCACCTACTTCCGCGAGAAGATGACCGCTGCCGGCTTTGACGTGAAGCCCGGCGTGCATCCGATCAGCCCGGTGATGCTGTACGACGCACCGCTGGCGCAGAAATTCGCCGAGCGGCTGCTGGAAGAAGGCATCTATGCGATCGGCTTCTTCTTCCCGGTGGTGCCCAAGGGCCAGGCCCGCATCCGCACCCAGATCAGCGCCGCGCACAGCCGCGAGCACCTGGACCGCGCGATCGATGCATTCACCCGCATCGGTGTCGAGCTGGGCGTGATCAAGGGCTGATCATCCACGGATAACGCCGGGCCATGCCCGGCGGGTTCCCGATAGCCGCGCCATGCGCTCGCCGGGCACGGGCCCGGCGCTACCCATCAGGGCGTGCCGACCAAGGTCGGCACCTGCCAGGCCTTATTTCTTCTTTTTCTTCTTGTCCCTGGGCTCGTCCTTGCTGGCGACCACCACCGGCTTGGCGACAGCATCCTGCCCGTTGCCCTTGGCAACGCGGATGCCATTGGCTTTCATCCAGGCATCGAACTGGTCGGCGGTCATCTTC
>NZ_JBFTNR010000418.1:0-3770 GCF_056665995.1 Stenotrophomonas sp. 05L44_2 | reverse complement strand
ATCCTGCCTGGTGGCAGGGGCTACAGGCGCGCTTTGCGGCGGGCGATTATCCGGACACGCCACCGTATTCGGCTGCGCAGCGGTTGGCGTGATTGGCCGCGCCGACTGCGAGGAACTCGGGTAATCTCGGCACTTTCATCACCAAGGATCGGCAATGATGCGTTCTCCCCTGTTTCTCGCCTTCGCGCTTGCGATCGGCTCGGCTGGCGCCCTGCTCAGCACCGATGCGGCAGCGCAGAGCACACGCGCGGTGCGTGCCACCGCCGAAGCCAGCATGGTCTTGACCGGCAACATCGATGTCGCTGCAGATGGTGCGGTCAGTGGCCTTGTGCTGGACCAGCAGGTGTCGATCGCACCGGCCATCGCCGCGTTCGTGGATGGCACGATCCGCAGGTGGCAGTTTGAACCTACCCTGGTGGACGGAAAGCCGGTGGCGAAACATGCACCGTTGCGTGTACGTCTGCTTGGCAGGCCCGGCGTCGATGGCAGCACGGAAGTGCGCATGACCAGCGTGGATTTCAGCGAGTATGACGACAAGGCCACCGACGCAGTGACCGGAAACCAGATGAGGCCTCCGCGCTATCCGGAGGCGGCATTCCGCGTCGGCGCACAGGGCGAGGTGATGCTGCTGGTCAAGGTCGAGCGTGATGGTGTGGTTGCCGACGTCATCGCCGAACAGGTGAACATGGGCGTGGTGGCACCCGAGCACGCGATGCAGAAGATGCGCGACATGCTGGCCAAGGCCAGCATCAGCGAGGCCCGCAAGTGGACGTTCACTCCGCCGACCTCCGGCGGGGACAAAGGCCTGGCGTTCTGGACCGTGCGCGTGCCGGTCACCTTCGCGCTGAACGACAAGGGCAGCAGGCAACCCCCCACTCCTTACGGCCGCTGGCAGGCCTACATTCCCGGCCCCCGCCAGCAGGCCCCGTGGCGCACCACCGACGATGCCGCGCAGGTCGGTACCGATCTGTTGCCGGCCGGTGGCGTCTACATGGTCGATAGCGCTACCCGCGGGCTGCGTCTGTTGACTCCGCTTGCCGAGCAATGATGCCGGTCAACCGCCCCCACGTTTCATCGGCCCCTGCCCGGGGGTCAGACTTCATCATCTTCATGCACAAGGAGTGGCTGTGATGCGTTCTTCTCTTTTCCTGGCACTGGCCCTTGCGGTGTCTGGCGGTGCCGCCCTGATCGATACCGCCGATGCGCAGACCGCGCGCGAGGTACGCAGGCAGGCCGAGGCCAGCATGACCCTTGGTGGCGTCATCGACATCGGCCGCGAAGGCCAGGTTGAAGGGTTCCAGCTCGATCGTCGCGAGAAGATCGACGCGGGTATTGCCGATTTCGTGGACAAGGCCGTGCAGGGCTGGCGTTTCGACCCGGTGCTGGTCAATGGCGCGCCCGTGCAGGCACGCACTGCGGTGCGCCTGCGGCTGATGGCCGACAATGCTGCCGAGGGCACCATGCGGGTCCGCCTGGTCGATGCCAATTTCAGCAAGGTGGATGGCGAGCGTGAGGTCGGCACCGACAGGGTGACCAGCAATGCACTGCGGGGACCGGATTACCCACCGCAGGCGGTGACCATGCAGGGGGAGGGCACGGTCATGCTGATGGTCAAGGTCGGCCGCGATGGCAGGGTGGCTGATGTGATTGCCGAGCAGACCAATCTGACCGTGATTGGTACCGCGCGCGCGATGAACCAGCTGCGCGATATCCTGGCCAAGGCCAGCGTCAATAGCGCCAAGCGTTGGACGTTCAACCCGCCCACAACCGGCGAGGACAAGGATCGCGAGTTCTGGACCGTGCGCGTACCGGTGCGCTTCGCCTTCCAGGATTCGCGTGAGCGTTACGGCCGCTGGACCGCGTACATTCCCGGCCCGCGCCAGCAGGCGCCGTGGAAGACCGGTGAGGAAACCCTGGCCGCCGGAAGCGATCTGCTGCCCGAAGGCGGTGTGTACATGGTCGGTCGTGCGCAGGAAGGCCCGCGCCTGCTCACCCCGCTGGGCTGATGCGTCATTGCGGGATGCGCCGGGCCTGCCCCGGTGCATCCCGCTTGAATCGATGTGCTCAATCGGCGTGCGGGTACACCACSRYSCGGTTGCGGCCCTGTTCCTTGGCCAKGTASAGGGCCTTGTCGGCCAASCGCAGYGCCTGTTCCGGATCGGTATGGAAACTGGGGAAGTGGGCCACTCCCAGTGACACGGTGATGGTGCCCACCGGAGCGAACGGTTCGTCGGCGATGGCCTGGCGCAGGCGCTCGCCGGTGTGCCGGGCCGCTTCGATGCCAACGCCCGGCAGCAGCACCAGGAACTCCTCGCCACCGGCGCGGCACAGCACGTCGGTCTCGCGCGAATGGCGGCGCATCTGTTCGGCGATATGGACGATGGCCGCATCACCGACGTCGTGACCGTGGCTGTCGTTGATCGACTTGAAGCGGTCGATATCCAGCGTCAGGATCGCAAACGGCAGGCCCTGCGCCTGCAGCGCGTCGAGCGCCTGCTGCAGCCCGCGACGGTTGAGCAGGCCGGTCAGCGGATCGGTACGGCTGGCGCGGTTGAGCGTGCCGATCCGGTCCTGCAGCGCATTGAAGCTGTACAGCACAGCCTGTTTCAGCTGCGCCACTTCGAAGTACCAGGCACGGATGCCATTGACGTGGCTGATCGCATTGCCGGTGTCCTCGCCGTCCTGCACGTTGCGCGCCAGCTGCCACAGCGGCAGCGAAATGCGGCGGGCGAACCACCAGGTGATCAGCAGCGACAGCACGCCCAGCGGAATGGCATTCCAGATCACCGCCGACATCAGGCGTGACAGCGGCTGCAGCGTCGCCTCGGTCGGGCGCTGCGCGACGATGCCCCAGCCGGTTGCCGCCACGGGCGCGTAACCGGCCAGCATCGCCACCTGGTGGTTGTTGCGCACCTGCTGCGCACCGCGCTGGCCACGCATCACTTCTTTCACCGCCGGGTTGTTCAACGCGTAGGTGCCCACTTCCTTGGGGTTGTTGTGATAGATCAGGCGGCCATGGCGGTCCACCACGTACAGGTAGGAACCATCGCGGTAGTAGTGCGTACCCAGCAGGGTGTTGAGTGCACTGCGCTGGCGCAGGTACAGGGTGCCGCTCACATAGCCCCGGTACTGGCCGCTGCGGTCGAATACCGGGTGCGAGATCGAAATCAGCAGCTTGCCGGTGGCCGACTGGTAGGGATCGCTGATCATCGGCTGGCGCCGTYCCAACGCTGCCTTGTTGCCAGCGCTGCGCAGGATCTCGCCCTGCAGCTGCAGGCTCTGCGGCGAGGTCGCGATCACCCGCCCGTCGTTGGCCACCACCAGCGAGGAGTTGAAGCTGCTGGACTGCAGCTGCAGGCGACGGGCCTCATCCTGCGCCTGGGCCGGATCCATGTCGTTGTCGCCAAGCCGGGTGGCGGCATAGGCCAGCTGCTGCTGCGCGGCCAGCAGGAAGTTCTGCGTGGTCTCGGCCAGCTTGGTGGCGTACACGCGGTTGGCTTCCAGGGTGTTGCCCACCAGCTGGTCGCGCTGTACGCGATAGCTGGCAAGCAGCGTGTTGGCCAGGGCGATGACGGCGCTGAGCAGGGCCAGGGCAAGGATCAGCTTGCCCAGGTTGAGGCGGGGGGACAGCGTGCGCATGCGGTTGAAGAATCGTGCAGGGCTGGACCCGCCGGATCCTCCGGATGGGGCAACAGCGGAAATCGGCGGCCCGGCCAGCGCGGCCGGGGCGGAGAGTCAGGCATTTGTCCCGCAGATTATCGCCAATTCAC
>NZ_JBFTNR010000417.1:0-3771 GCF_056665995.1 Stenotrophomonas sp. 05L44_2 | reverse complement strand
CCTACACCCGCTCTGGCCTGACCCCGACCCCGATCGCCATGCCCAGCCGCGATGCGCTGATGGCCGCTGCACAACCGGCACCGGGCGATGCGCTGTACTTCGTCGCGGTGGGCGATGGCAGTGGCGCACACGTGTTCTCGCCCAGCCTGGACAAACACAACGCCGCCGTAGCCCGCTACCTGCAGCAGCTGCGCCAGCAACGCACCCAGGAGACTCCGGCGCAATGAGTTCCGCGCTGCTTCGCCATCCCCGTTTCGTCAGCCTGGAAGGCGGCGAGGGCGCGGGCAAGACCACCGCCATCAACGCCATTCGCGAGTGCCTGCGCCGCCACGGCCATGAGGTCGTGTTGACCCGCGAGCCCGGTGGCACGCCGCTCGCCGAGCGCATCCGCGGCCTGGTGCTGAAGCCGGATGCCGAGATTGCTGCCGAGCCGCTCAGTGCCGAGGCTGAGCTGCTGCTGGTGTTCGCCGCGCGCGCGCAGCATGTGCGCCAAGTGATCCAGCCGGCGCTGCAGCGCGGCGCCTACGTGCTCAGCGATCGTTTCACCGATTCCAGCTATGCCTACCAGGGCGGTGGCCGCGGCCTCGACCCGCAGTGGATCGCCGACCTGGAGCGCCGCGCCGTTGGCCTGCTGCCCGGTTTGACCCTGTTGTTGGACGTGGACGTGGCCGTAGGCCGCGCGCGTGCCAACGGCCGCGACCTGTGGCCGGACCGCATCGAAAGCGAGCAGGACGATTTCTTCCAGCGCGTGCGCGAAGTGTTTCGCGGCCGCGCACAGCAGGATCCGCAGCGTTTCGCGCTGGTTGATGCAGGCCAGGTGCAGGAGCGCGTGGCCRCCGATGTGGTTGCGCGTGTCGAGCGCTGGCTGCAGCAAGGGGAGGGCGTATGAGCACGTTCTCGCCCTGGCAGCAGCGCGCGTTCGACCAGACCGTGGCTGCACTGGATGCAGATCGGCTGGGCCATGGCCTGCTGATCTGTGGCCCGGCCGGGCTGGGCAAGCGGGAGGTGGCCCTGGCGCTGGCCGACCACGTGCTGGCACGCGGGGATGGCGCGCATGCCACCCGCACCCGGCAGCTGATTGCCGCCGGCACGCATCCCGACCTGCAGCTGATCAGCTTCATTCCCAACAAGAGCGGCGACAAGCTGCGCACCGAGATCGTGATCGAGCAGGTGCGCGAGATCAGCAACAAGCTGGCGCTGACCCCGCAGTACGGCGTGGCGCAGGTGGTGATCGTCGACCCGGCCGATGCCATCAACCGTTCGGCCGCCAATGCGCTGCTGAAGACCCTGGAAGAACCGCAACCCGGGCGTTACCTGTGGTTGATCAGCAGCGACCCGGCGCGCCTGCCGCAGACCGTGCGCAGCCGCTGCCAGCGCCTGGAATTCAAGCTGCCGCCGCGCGAGGAAGCGCTGGCCTGGCTGCAGCAGCAGGGCCACAGCGAAGCGGCCGCGCGCGAGGCACTGGATGCAGCACGCGGCCATCCCGGGCAGGCCGACAACTGGCTGCGCGAAGATGGCCTGAGCCTGCGTCGCGAGGTCGGCCGCGAGCTGGAACAGCTGGCCGCCGGCAAGACCGGCGCAGTGGAGCTGGCGCAGAAGTGGTGCGCCGATGACAACGCGGCGCTGCGCCTGCGCTTCGCCGCCGACCTGGCGCTGGCCCAGGCCAGCACCGATGCCTTGACCACGCCGGAGCGATTGCACAAGCTTGCAGCCTGGTTCGATGCGGCCAACCGCACCCGCGACCTGCTGCGCACCACCGTGCGCGCAGACCTTGCGGTGGTCGAGTTGCTGCTGGCCTGGAACAAGGTGAACGAGCGGCCTGCCGCAAGGGGAAATCGATGAGTGCCAGCAACGCCCGTCAGGGCATCCTGTCCCTGGCAGTGAAGGACAAGGCCGCGCTGTACAGCGCGTACATGCCGTTCGTGAAGAATGGCGGCATCTTCGTGCCCACGCCCAAGCGTTATTTCCTGGGCGATGAGGTATTCCTGCTGCTGACCCTGCCCGATTCCAGCGAGCGCCTGCCGGTGGCCGGCAAGGTGATCTGGGTGACTCCGGCCGGTGCGCAGGGCAACCGCACCGCCGGCATCGGCGTGCAGCTGGCAGATGGCCAGGAAGGCGAGACGGTGCGCCACAAGATCGAAACGATCCTGGCCGGCCTGACCGGTTCGGACAAGCCGACGCATACGATGTGATTCCGGTAGCGCCGGGCCATGCCCGGCGGCCCCTGGAAACGCGCGTGAACACGAATGTGAAAACTGTTGACGGTCTCTGAAAAGCCCCTATAATGAGCGGCTCAGCAACACACCGGGCGGTTAGCTCAGCGGTAGAGCATTGCCTTCACACGGCAAGGGTCACAGGTTCGATCCCTGTACCGCCCACCATGTTGCAGAACGAAAGAAGCTTCCAGAAATGGGGGCTTTTTTGTTGTCCATGATTCGTTCCGCCATCAGCCTGGCTGACCCAACCGCTCGCGCGCGATCATCGCCACACCGTCCAGCAGGTCGTGGCCGCTGCCCGCCTGCACCACCACTGCCAGCAGGTTGCGGCCCACATCCGCATTGCCGCCGCTCAGTTCGATCTCGCCTTCAAAGCACAGATCGCCCAACCATTCGTGCGCCTGCTGCAGACCGCGCTTGCGGGCGCGGCGGAATTCCGCGAGCAGCGTCGCTTGCCCAGCCTCGTAGTGGCCATCGGCGAGCTGGCCGATGGCGCCGCCATGCGCCGCGCGCCAGATCGCAGGCAGTGGGCGGCCCTTCCCGTCCACTGCGTCGGCTGAAAACTGCGCGCAGTACATCTCGTAGCGTTTGCCTGCCGTGCTGGCGGGTACGATGCCGGCCTCGGCGAGCAGGCGCTCGGCTTCATCCAGTTTGCTGAATTTCAGGCGCAGCAGCGCGGGGCGGCTCAGCTGCTGGGCCAGCGCGTGCTGGTTGGCGGCGAACCAGATGTTCCAGCCCACCTGCGCGCGGCCTTCCAGCGCGGCTTTGAAGTACTCCAGATGTTCGGCGTCCATGTCGGTCTCCTGCATTCCCTGCGCGATTGTAGCGAGGTCGCCATTCAAGCCGGTCAGGCGGCGCTGCCTGCCAGGCAGTGGCTGGCCTCACGCACCAGTTGCCGCGCCGCCACGATAAGGCCGTCGGTGTGGAAGTCGCCCAATTGCTGGTCTGCGCCACCGCCCACACGTACACGTTCGGCGGCGTGCAGCAGGTCCAGCACCACGCCCAGCGCGCACAGCGAACGGCTGAGCGAGGCGTGGTTGCTGGCACCCAGCATGAGACCACGACAGGGCTGTCCGTCTTCGCCATCGGCGTGCTGGATGGCGTTGAGGCAGGACACGAACGTGGACGACTGCGAGGGCGGTCCTTGTTCCTGCAACGCGCATTCGAGTTCGCGTGCGATGTCTTCGGGAACTGCATGCACGACGTCGCCGATCAGGGCATGCAGGCGCGGGTGGGAGATGCTGCTGTTGGTCATGGTGTAACCCTCACTGGCGTGGAGCCACCTTCCGGAGCGAAGGTGGCGGACGGTGCGGGTTGGCGTGCCGGGGCAAACACAACAGAGTGAGAAATCACCCGGCGGATCGAGTGATCCCCACGCACCGCCCGCCATGAAGGGCCGCCGATGCATTCTCGCGATTGCGCAGCGCTGCGCAAATCATCTGTCAGGTTTGCTTTTTCGAGACGCCAATCCCATGAAGGGCCGCCGATGCATTCTCGCGATTGCGCAGCGCTGCGCAAATCATCTGTCAGGTTTGCTTTTTCGAGACGCCAATCC
>NZ_JBFTNR010000416.1:0-3774 GCF_056665995.1 Stenotrophomonas sp. 05L44_2 | reverse complement strand
GCGTTGAGATCGTTCATCGAGCCGATCACGCTGTGGTGGTACGGGTGGCCCACCGGATACAGCGCGCGGTTGAGCTGTTCCCACACCTGGCCATAGGGCTGGTTCTCGCCCTGGCGCTTCTCGTTCTGCACCACGCCACGCTGTTCGTCGAGCGCAGCCTGGTCGATCGCGCCCACCAGATGGCCCATGCGGTCCGATTCCATCCACAGCGCCATGTCCAGCGCGGTGGTCGGCACGTTCTCGAAATAGTTGGTGCGGTCGGTATTGGTGGTGCCGTTCTGGCCGGTCGCACCCACCTGCTTGAAGGGTTCGAAGTACTCGCCGTCGTGGTTCTCGCTGCTCTGGAACATCAGGTGTTCAAACAGATGCGCGAAGCCGGTGCGACCGGCGGGCTCGTCCTTGCTGCCGACGTGGTACCAGATGTTGACCGCAACGATCGGTGCCTTGCGATCGGTATGCACCACCACGCGCAGGCCGTTGGGCAGGGTGAACTGCTCGAACGGGATATCGACCTTGCTGGTCGCGGCCGGCTTGGCCGCCAGCGCGTAGGTCGGCGCGAGCGTGCCGAGGGCAGTACTGAGAGCAACAGCGAGCAGCGCGGCGCGCGGGCGCAGGGTGAGCGACATATCCGGGTCCTTGGTCACGAAGGTGAATCCCGATCCTAGCGCGGGCGTGCGGCCACCGGTATCGGCCACCAGTCACTGGGGGTGATCGGCCCCATCGGCCTTCGTGATTGGCCGTCCCCGGGTCACGAACGGTGGTGATTCACGTCCGGACAGTGTCCGCAGCCCCCCGAATGGACAGGTGTCCGCCCTGCGGACACTTTCGGTGAGTCATAAAACCCTTATGAATCAACGACTAAAAGTTGGCACGGGGATTGCTTCGTACTTCCTGCGCCAGGAAGGGCTTCAGACGAAAGCTGACTGAAGACTGAACAAAAGCAGGAAATCGAAAATTCCGCTTGCATCCCCAGAACTGGTGTTCTACCTTACTACCACACCACTGATCACCAACACTAAACAGGCCCCGTCATGAACGCCAAGACCATTGCCATCGCCATCGCCCTGATCGCCGGCACCGCGGTTGTTTCGTCGGTGCAGGCCTCCGAATCCATCAAGACCCTGTCCACCGTGCAGGTCCGCCCGGCCGCCGACCAGCTGGTCCAGCAGGCCTGGGAACAGGCCAGCGGCATCCCGACCCTGGCCACTGTCGAAGTGCGCCCCAGCGTCGACCAGCTGGCCGAGCGCGACGGCTTCATCGCCAGCCCGGTCGCCGCCGCGCTGCCGATCACCACCCTGGCCTCGGTTGAAGTGCGCCCGAGCCTGGAGCAGCGTGTCGCCCTGGCTGCCGAGCAGGAAGCCCAGCGCTACGCCGCCACCCTGGCAGCGGCCGCCACCAGCGTCGCCAACCAGGTGATCGTCAACCTGCCGGCCCTGCAGGTGCGTCCGAGCGCCGCCCAGCTGCAGGCCTTCGCTGCCGAAACCGCCCAGGTCCTGCTGCGCCCGTAAGCGACGTCCGCCCTGCCCCGCGCGGGGCGTGCGTCGTAAAGGCGGCCGCCGTCGCAGGTACACTGCGCCGATGAATGCCGCGCCCCAGTTCCACGTGATCCTGTTCCAACCGGAAATCCCGCCCAACACGGGCAATGTGATCCGGCTCTGCGCCAACACCGGCGCGCAGCTGCACCTGGTCGAGCCGCTCGGCTTCGCACTGGAAGACAAGCAGCTCAAGCGCGCCGGCCTGGACTACCACGAGTACTCGCGCCTGCAGGTGCATCCGGACCTGGACACTGCGCTGGCGCGGATCGCACCGAAGCGGTTGTTCGCCCTGAGTACGCGTGCCAGCGTCCGCTATGACAGCGTGGCGTTCGACGACGGTGATGCCTTCCTGTTCGGCCCGGAAAGTCGTGGCCTGCCGCAGGACGTGCTTGATGCCCTGCCCGATGGTCGCCGGCTGCGCCTGCCGATGCGGCCGGACAACCGCAGCCTCAACCTGTCCAACACCGTTGCGGTGGTGATGTACGAGGCGTGGCGCCAGCATGGGTTTGCCGGCGGCGCGTGAGGCCATGCTTCTCCCTTGCGCCCGATTGCTGAAGCGCGCGCATGCGTTCATGGGCGTTACTTTTCTTTCCGCGCGGAAAGAAAAGTAACCAAAAGAAACGCGCCGCCATCCGCGAGCCGGTGCTGCGCACCGGTACCCTGCGYTCCTCGGYCCGYCGGGGACGGCGCGGAACTCGCTGCGCTCAGACACCCGCGCCTCTYCGCCCYCGCCGGMCCTGCGGTGCTCGGCTCGCTTSAAGGCGGACCCAAGTCAAARGCCRCAGCTGCACCCAGTAGATCCACGCCATGCGTGGATGCTTTTGCTCTGCTTCTCGAGTCCGTCTTGAAGCGAGCCGAGCACCGATGCGCAGCACGACGGCTCGCGGTCGGCGGAACGCTTCTTCTGGTTACTTTTCTTTGCGTACAAAGAAAAGTGACACCCATGAACAATGCTCAACCTTCAGCCATCAACAGAGGAAGGAAGAACAAACCTACCCCACCGGCAACAGGATCGACACACACAGCCCGCCGTCGGTGCGGTTCTGCAGTGACACGCGACCACCGTGCGCCTCGACGATCTCGCGGGTGAGGGCCAGCCCCAGCCCGGTGCCGTTGCGCTTGGTCGAATAGAACGGCATCAGCGCATTCTGCAGCACCTGCTCGTTCATGCCCTTGCCGCGGTCCAGCACATCCAGCCGCAGCCACTGCGGCAGCCGGGTCAGCTGCACCTGCACGTCGTCGTTGGGCGGATCGGCTTCGGCGCAGGCCTCGTGTGCATTCTTCAGCAGGTTGAGCAGGGCCTGGCCGAACTGGGCGATGTCGATCCGGCTGCTCAGTTCCTCGTCAGGTGCACGCTCCATCGTGAACGGAATCTGCTGGCACAGGCTGGACAGGAACGGCGCCCAGTGCACGGTCTGCAGCTGCGGYTGCGGCAGCTTGGCGAAACGCGCGTAGCCKCGGATGAAGCCTTCCAGRTGGCGKGCGCGGTCTTCGATGGTGGTGAAGATCTCCGGCAGCCGGTCGAAGCGTTCGCGCTTGACCAGTTCGCCGCCGGAGTGCGCCAGCGATGCGATCGGCGCCAGCGAGTTGTTGAGTTCGTGGCTGATCACCCGGATCACCTTCTTCCAGGTCTGTACTTCCTGCCGGCGCAGTTCGGCAGTGAGCTGGCGTACCAGCAGCAGGTCATGCGGGCGGCCGTTGAGCTGGAACGCGCGCCGCGACAGGTGATAGACCTGTTCGTCGTCCTCGTCGCCTTCCACGCCGTCTTCGCTTTCCGACTTCACCGCAAACAGGCTGTCGCCGCCGCGGCCGATGGCATCACGCAGTTCCACCGGCAGCTGCTCGAGCACGTCTTCCATGCGCTGGCCTTCCAGCTTCCAGCCGCTGTGCAGCAGCTTGCGCGCGGCCAGGTTGGAGAACACCACGCGGGAAATGCCATCGCCACCGGCGGCGATCAGCAGCATCGCCACCGGGGTGTTCTGCACCATGGTGTCCAGCAGCAGTTCGCGCTGCACCAGGCCCTGGCGTTGTGCGCGCAGCACTTCCCCCAGCTCGCGGTGTGCCTGCACCAGATCGCCCAGTTCATCATTGCCGGGCCAGTAGATGCCGAAGTTGTACTCACCGTCGCGGTAGCTGCTGGTGGTCCCGGACAGCGCCCGCATCAACGAGCGCACCGGTGCGGTGGCGCGGCGCAGCGTCCACCACATCAATGACAGCAGGATGATCGTGGAGACCGTGG
>NZ_JBFTNR010000415.1:0-3778 GCF_056665995.1 Stenotrophomonas sp. 05L44_2 | reverse complement strand
GGCCAGTTCGGCGTCGGCTTCTACAGCGCCTTCATCGTCGCCGACGAAGTGGAAGTCACTTCGCGCCGCGCAGGCCTGGCCGCCAATGAAGGCGTGCGCTGGACCTCGCGTGGCGAAGGCGATTTCGATGTCGCCACCATCGACAAGGCCGAGCGCGGCACCCGCATCGTCCTGCACCTGAAGGACGGCGAGCACGACTTCGCCGACGGCTGGCGCCTGCGCAGCATCCTCAAGAAGTACTCCGACCACATCGGCCTGCCGATCCAGATGCCCAAGGAAGGCGGCGAAGAAGGCGCCGCGATCGAGTGGGAAACCGTCAACCGCGCCAGCGCGCTGTGGACCCGCCCGCGCACCGAGATCAGCGATGCGGAGTACACCGAGTTCTACAAGCACGTCGCCCACGACCACAGCGACCCGCTGGCGTGGAGCCACAACAAGGTCGAAGGCAAGCTGGAGTACACCTCGCTGCTGTACGTGCCGGGCCGCGCGCCGTTCGACCTGTACCASCGYGAWGCGCCCAAGGGCCTGAAGCTGTACGTGCAGCGCGTGTTCGTSATGGAYCAGGCYGAGYMGTTCCTGCCGCTGTACCTGCGTTTCATCAAGGGCGTGGTCGATTCCAACGACCTGTCGCTGAATGTCTCGCGCGAGATCCTGCAGTCCGGCCCGGTCATCGATTCGATGAAGGCCGCGCTGACCAAGCGTTCGCTGGACATGCTGGAGAAGCTGTCCAGCGACAAGCCCGAGCAGTACGCCACGTTCTGGAAGGAATTCGGCCAGGTGCTGAAGGAAGGCCCGGCCGAGGACTACAACAACCGTGAGAAGGTCGCCGGTCTGCTGCGCTTCGCTTCCACCCGTGGCGAGGCCGATGCGCAGACCGTCTCGTTGGCCGACTACATCGGCCGCATGGCCGAAGGCCAGGACAAGATCTATTACCTGACCGGCGAGAGCTACAGCCAGGTGCGCAACAGCCCGCACCTGGAAGTGTTCCGCAAGAAGGGCATCGAAGTCCTGCTGCTGACCGATCGCATCGACGAGTGGCTGATGGGCTACCTGACCGATTTCGACGGCAAGGGCTTCGTCGACATCGCCCGCGGCGACCTCGACCTGGGCGCGCTGGAGAGCGAAGCGGACAAGCAGGAGCAGGAAGCCGCAGCCAAGGACAAGCAGGGCCTGGTCGAGCGCCTGAAGAACGTGCTCGGCGATGACGTGGCCGAAGTGCGCGTGTCGCACCGCCTGACCGATTCGCCGGCGGTGCTGGCCATCGGCGAACAGGACCTGGGCCTGCAGATGCGCCAGATCCTGGAAGCCAGCGGYCAGAAGGTACCCGACAGCAAGCCGGTGCTGGAGATCAACCCGGGTCATCCGCTGATCGCCAAGCTGGATGCCGAAGCCGATGGCGCACGTTTCGACGACCTGGGCCGGGTGCTGTTCGACCAGGCCGCACTGGCCGCCGGCGACAGCCTGAAGGACCCGGGTGCCTACGTGGCCCGTCTGAACAAGCTGCTGCTGGAACTGTCGGCCTGACCGATGCCGGGATCGCCCGGCCTGGCGGTGCCAACCTCGGTTGGCACCGCCATTGCCCCGGTAGATGCCAACCTTGGCTGGCGCTGCTGTTGACCTGGTAGATGCCAACCTTGGTTGGCGTTGCTGTTGGCCTGGTAGATGCCAACCTTGGTTGGCGCTTGAAAAGCTGCCGAGCAGGGCTTGACTGCAAAAGCGTGCCAACCAAGGTTGGCACCTACCAGAGCCGGTCGGATCAGGCACGCACCAGAGCCGGTCGGATCAAGCCCGTCCCAGATGCGGTCGGATCAGACCCATCCCAGATGCGGTCGGATCAAGCCTGCCGATCCAGCAGCGAGCCCAGCATCTGGTCCTCGCGGCGGATCAGCGCGGCATTGGCGGCGAAGGCCACCACCTCGGCCTTGGCAGCCAACAGATCGCCCAGCGGTGCGGTCGGATCGGTGTCGCCATGGGACGTCACGCGGGTGTCCACCCCGCCCTGCGCTGCGGCATCGCGCTGCAGCTGCAGTCGTGGCGCATCCGGGGTCGCCAGGTTGGCCACATTGTGCGCTGCCACCTGCACGCCCTGCTGGGCCGCACGCATCCGGCTGAGCGCAACACCTGTCACATCGTTCATCGGCGGTCTCCCAGGCCACCCAACGCAGCCCTCCGGACCGGTTAACGGCCGCGTAGCTGCGACCTTGAGTCCACGCCGGCCATACAGGCCCGGGTGGTAGCATATCCCTCTGATTTCAGCGCCTTTTGCCAATGCTCAGTTTTTTCCGCCGCAAGAAGCCCCAGGACGCCGCCACACCGGACGCGCCCAAGACCCAGCATTACTCGGCTGAAGAGCTGGCGGCGGCATTCCCGTCGGCAGCGCCACCCGAGCAGGCCCCGGCCGCACCGGTAGCCCCGCCGATGGTGGAAGCGCCTGTGCCAGCTGCCACGCCCGAGGTCGTTGCGCCCGCAACGTCAATCGCGCCGGCCCCGCAAGCACCACTGCGGACGGCGCAGGAAACCATCCCCGAAGCCGCGCCCGCCCGCGTGCTGGCGCCGGAGAACTTCGAAGCCGAAGCGGCCGCCGCCGCCGCGGTGCTCGCCCCGCTGGCCCCGGTCATCCCGGCGCAGGAACCAGCCGCCCCCGCCGCCGATCTGCCGGTACTGGTCGATGCCCCGGCTGCTGCGGCGGGCAAGCCCGGCTGGCGCGAGCGCCTGCGCAACAGTGCGTTCGCCCGCAGTTTCGGCGGCCTGTTCTCGCGCAACCCCAAGCTCGATGACGACCTGCTGGACGAGATCGAGACCGCGCTGCTGACCGCCGACGTTGGCGTTGCCGCCACCACCGACCTGATCGCCGACCTGCGCAAGCGCATGAAGGCGCGCGAGTTCATCGATGCCAATGCCCTGCTGGCGGCACTGCGCGCGGACCTGATCGCGATCCTGCAGCCGGTATCCAAGCCGCTGGTCATCGACCGCAACGCCAAGCCCTTCGTGATGCTGACCGTGGGCGTCAACGGCGTCGGCAAGACCACCACCATCGGCAAGCTGGCCAAGCGCTTCAAGGACGAGGGCCACAGCCTGATGCTGGCCGCTGGCGATACCTTCCGCGCCGCCGCCGTCGCCCAGCTGCAGATCTGGGGCGAGCGCAACGGCGTGGCCGTGGTCGCGCAGGGGCAGAACGCTGATGCCGCCTCGGTGGCCTACGATGCGCTGCAGGCCGGCAAGGCCCGCGGCACCTCGGTACTGATCGCCGATACCGCAGGCCGCCTGCACACCCAGTCCGGGCTGATGAACGAGCTGGGCAAGATCCGCCGCGTGCTCGGCAAGATCGACGAGAACGCGCCGCACGAAGTGCTGATGGTGATCGACGGTACCACCGGCCAGAACGCGCTTTCGCAGCTGCGCCAGTTCAATGCCGCGGTCAAGGTGACCGGCCTGGTGGTGACCAAGCTGGACGGTACCGCCAAGGGCGGCGTGGTGTTCGCGCTGGCCCGCGAGTTCGGCATTCCGATCCGTTTCGCTGGCATCGGCGAGCGCCCGGAGGACCTGCGCGTGTTCGATCCGGAAGCCTTCGTCGACGCCCTGTTGCCCGAAGCGCTGGGCACTGCCTGACGCGTCCGCATCCACGCATGGCGTGGCTCTACTGCAACCCGGTAGAGCCACGCCATGGGTGACCGGCCGCTGCCGTAGTAGAGCCACCCCATGGGTGGCTGCCTTTTGGAGTACCGATGCCCCGCCAGCCGAACGCCAGCGCCACGTCCGCCCCTGAGCACGGCTTCGT
>NZ_JBFTNR010000414.1:0-3792 GCF_056665995.1 Stenotrophomonas sp. 05L44_2 | reverse complement strand
GCCATGGCGCGTACGGTACGCGCCGGTGCCACGGCGCGGCAGCGGCATCGGCGACCAGACACGACCGGTGTCCTCGTCGCGCACGTAGAAGGCTTCGCCGCCAGTGTCCGACACCGGATCATTGAGCCAGGGCGTCAGGCGGAATTCGTGTGCATTCTCGAACCATGTGTAGCCCGGTGCACTCTCGCTGACGACCGTGCCCAGGCGGGCGTTGGCGATCACGTTGGCCCATGGCGCCGGCGTCGGCGCGCCTTCGCGTACCACCACGACGTACTCGCGGCCGTCCTCGCTGAAACTGCCGGTGCCGTTGTCGAATCGGCCGGTGCCGCGGTAGGGAAGGAAAGGCCACGGGTCGTCCACTTCTTCGTCGTGCTCGGCGCTCGGCGGCAGTCCGGGCTCCGGGCCCAGGTCGGCAATGATGGGCAGCCCGGGCGTCGCCTCCATCGACAGGGCCAGCTCCTGCTGCAGCGCCTGCGGCACCAGGGCCGGGATCCGTCGCGGAGGCAACGGCTGACGCCCCACCTGCGCGACCAACGTACCGTCTTCGTCGCTGATGACCGCCCGCRCCACCGCCTGCAACAGAATGCGGTCCTCGTGGGTCATGTTCTGCACCGGCCGCACGAAAATGCCGCCGGGGCGGTCGAGCAGGCCGGTCTCCGAACTGGCGGCCACCATCCCCAGGATCTGGTCCTGCAGCTCCTGCCGATAGCCGGCCTTGCTGTCGTTCCAGATGACCAGGTCGGTGTTGAGGCCCTTCTGGCGCCAGTAGGCATGCGCCTGCACCAGTTGCCGGACCAGTTCCACGTTGTCCGCGTCGGTGACCTTCAGCAGCACGATGGGCAGGTCACCGGAGATGGCATGACCCCACAGCCCGGATTGTCCTCGCTGGTTCTGCTGCAGGACGCCTGCACCGGCGCGCAGCAGCGGACCGGCATACAGCACGTGGCTGGCCAGGCGCTCGTACAGCGATGCCTCGGCCTGGCTTGCGTTGATCTGCCGGCGCACCACCTGGCTGTGTGTCCAGGCCAGGTCGAAGACGCGGTCTGCCAGGCGACGATCACGGTATTTGTCCACCAGTGCTTCGCAACCGCCGCGACTGGCGCCGATGCCATACACCATGTCCAGCTGTACGGTCTGCTCGGGCTCAAGCACCACGCGGACGCGGATGGCCACGATCGGGTCCAGCACCGAACCATCGGTGCCGGACAGGTCGGCATCGGTGGTCAATGCCTGCGGCGTGCGCGGCGTGTTGCCACGGCCCAGGAAGCGCGCACGGTCGGTTTCATAGGAGATCGCCACCACTTCCGCATCGTGCACCGCCACCAGATGGAACATCCACGGCGGCACCTCGTCGTGCGAACGTGGCCGGCGCGAGCACAGCACCGCCTGCTTTGCGGCCAGGATCTCGCTCTGCACGAAGAGGTTGCTGAAGGCCGGGTGCGCATCGTCGGCCGCGGCGGGTGCCAGCACCACTTCGGCATAGGTGGTGATCTCCACCGTGCGCGGGCGACGACTGCGGTTGGTCAGGCGCAGGCGCCTGAGCTCGATGTCGTCCTCGGCGGAGATGGCGACCTGCAGGTGGCTCTCGCAGCCGCGGCGCACACCGCGGAATTCCGCCTTGGCGTCAGAGAAGATCGCCTCGTAATTGTCCACTGCCACGCAGGTGGGCTGGTAGGCGGCAGACCAGAACTCGCCGCTGTCCACGTCGCGCAGATAGCAGAACGTGCCCCATGCATCGGTGGTACCGTCCTCGCGCCAGCGGGTAAGCGACAGGTCGCCGTGGCGGCTGTAGCCGCCGCCGGCATGGGTCAGCATGCCGTGGTAGCGACCGTTGGACAGCAGCTGCACTTCCGGGCGCGGGCCACCCGGGTCGCGCAGGACGCGCAGGGACGTCTCGTGCTCGGCCAGTGCCGAGTGCTCGCCAAGCGCTTCGACCTCATGGGGATGGAACACGCCCACGCGCGGGATGCGTTCCTGCAGCAGCAGCAAGGTGGCCTGGAACTCGACATCGGCAAGGAAGCGGCGCTGCATCGGCTGGTCGCGCAGCAGGTAATCCAGCGACAGCAGGCCCATGCCCTGGTGGTGGGCCATGAACGAACGCAACAGGACGTGATCCTGTCCCGGCGGCACCCGGGTGGGCGTGTAGTCGATGGCCTCGTACATGCCGAAACGCCCGCAGAACCCCAATCCTTCCAGCACCTGGAGGTTCTGGCAGGCCGCTTCCGGCGCCACCATCAGTGCCATCATGCTGGCATAGGGTGCGATGACCCGATCCTGCCCAAGGCCGCGTTTGAGCCCCAATCCGGGCACGCCGAACGCCCGGTACTGGTAGTTCAGGCGGGCATCGACGGCGTTGTAGCCGGACTCGGACACGCCCCATGGCAGGTTCAGCGTACGGCCGTAGACGATCTGTGCCTCGACCGCGTGCCGTGCGGTCTGGTCCAGCAACGTGTCCGGATAGCTGGGCATCACCAGCTGCGGCATGAGGTACTCGAACATCGAGCCACTCCATGACAGCAGTGTCGGCGTGCCGTTGACCTCGGTAAGCATGCGGCCGAGCGCGAACCAGCTTTCCTGTGCCAGCTGGCCCTGCGCAATCGCAACGAACGCGCCCAGCCGCGCTTCGGAAGCCAGCAGGTCGTAGAAGCTGTTGTCGAGGCGGTGGTCGTCTACGTTGTAGCCGATCGAAAGCAGGTTGCGGGTACGGTAGAACAGGAACCCGTATTCCATCAGCGAGAACTGCCCGGCGCGGTGCGCCAGGTCCTGCAGCTGCTCGATGCGCGCGCGCGCGTCCGCGCCGGCCGCGCCGGGCAGGGCGGCCAACTGACGCAGGCTTGGCACCGGTGCATCGACGGCCGCGCTGGCATCGGCAGGGATATCGGCAAGCGAGGCGTGGGCGGCATGGCATTCGGCGGCGAACAGGGCCGGCCAATGCAGCTCACCGTCCTCGGGCGAGGCCGGTGCCGGCCATTGCAGCAGCACGGCGTCGGCCAGACCGGCCAGTTCCTGCAGGCGGGCCAGCGACTGCGCCGTCCCGACGGGACGGTCGACACGCGTAGACGCCAGACGCTGGCGAAGATGATTGAGCGCCTCGACCAGCGGCGCATCGTCGGCGCGATGACGCTGCCGCTCCTCTTCCAGCACGCCCAGCGTWTCGGCCAGGCCATCGAACGTGTGCGGCGCCAACACCGGCGCATCCACCAGCGCGAGCAGGCCCTGGCGCAGGGTAAGCAGGTGTCCGGCAAGGTTGCCGCTGTCGACGGTGGAGACGTAGCGCGGCGGCAGCGGCGCCAGGGTTTCGGTGTCGTACCAGTTCAGGAAGTGGCCGCGGTGGCGCGGCAGCTGGTCCAGCGTATCGAACGTGCGGGCGGTACGTTCAGCCACCGCGCCCTGCTGCAGATAGCCGAAATCCCACGCAGACAGATTGGCCAGCAGGGACAGGCCGATGTTGGTCGGCGAGGTGCGTCGCGCGACCACCAGCGCCGGATGCTCCTGGATGTTGTCCGGCGGCAGCCAATGATCCTGCTCGCGCACCCAGGCCTGGAAGAAGGACCAGGTGCGCCGCGCAAGCCGGCCCAGGAACGCCCGTTGCGTGACCGACAACTCGGCCACGCTTGCAGCCGGCGGGCGACCCAGCCACGCCATCAATGCCGGCGCAAAGGTCCACGCCAACAACAAGGGCAGGGCGATCGGCAGTGCCTGCGRACGCACGCCGGCCACCACAGCCACCAGCGCGAGCGCCAGCAGCGAGGCCGGCGCCATCACCCGCCATTCCGCGCCACGGTCGCTGCC
>NZ_JBFTNR010000413.1:0-3805 GCF_056665995.1 Stenotrophomonas sp. 05L44_2 | reverse complement strand
CTCTTCATCCAGCACGGCCATGCCGAGGCATGGGCGCCGGACGCAGCCTTATCAGGCTTCGACCGAGACGACGCTGACGGTGCGACGCTTCTTCGGGCCCTTCACGGTGAACTCCACCTTGCCGTCCGTCAGGGCGAACAGGGTGTGGTCACGGCCGAGGCCGACGCCGGCACCCGGGTGGAACTGGGTGCCGCGCTGACGCACGATGATGTTGCCTGCTTCGATGGCCTGGCCGCCGAAGATCTTGACGCCGAGGTACTTCGGGTTGGAGTCGCGACCGTTGCGCGAAGAGCCTACGCCTTTTTTATGTGCCATGACCTATCTCCTTACTTGCTGCCACCGGCAATGCCGGTGATCTCGATTTCGGTGTAGTACTGACGGTGACCCTGGCGCTTCATGTGGTGCTTACGGCGACGGAACTTGATGATCCGGACCTTGTCAGCACGACCCTGGGACAGGACGGTGGCGGTGACCGCAGCGCCGCTCAGGGCGTCGCCGATCTTGATGCCATCGCTGTCGCCGAGCAGCAGGATGTTGTCGAACTTGATCTCGCTGCCGACTTCGACTTCGAGCTTTTCAATGCGGAGCTTTTCGCCCTGCGCCACGCGGTATTGCTTACCGCCGGTGACCAGTACTGCGTACATGACCAGACTTCCTCTGTAGTTATTGTGGTCTATGGACTGCCGCCGTCGAGGGCGGACAGGAGCGGGATTGTACGCAGAGGGGCCCGGACGGGTCAAGTCAACCCCCTGAACGGCCCGGGGGCCCCCAGGCAGGGGTCGGATCCCTTTTCACACGGCGAAAAGGGATCTGACCCCTGCCTGACAGGCGGTCTCACCGGGTGAGACACCGGGCTGGCATTGTCGCCCATTGCCCCCATCTGGTCACCTCGGTAGGCTGACCGATTGCCGCCCTATCGCTGGCCCGGCGGCCCAGCCACGCCCCCACAACCGGATTCCCCATGGCGATGGATTTCATCCGCATCCGCGGCGCGCGGACGCACAACCTCAAGAACATCGACCTCGACCTGCCCCGCGACAAACTGATCGTGATCACCGGCYTGTCCGGCTCGGGCAAGTCKTCGCTGGCGTTCGACACCATCTATGCCGAGGGTCAGCGGCGTTACGTCGAGTCCCTGTCGGCGTACGCGCGGCAGTTCCTGAGCGTGATGGAAAAGCCGGACCTGGACCATATCGAAGGCCTGTCGCCGGCGATCTCSATCGAGCAGAAGTCGACCTCGCACAACCCGCGCTCGACGGTCGGCACCATCACCGAGATCTACGACTACCTGCGCCTGTTGTATGCACGCGTCGGCACGCCGCGTTGCCCCGACCACGGCTATCCGCTGGAAGCGCAGACGGTCAGCCAGATGGTCGACCATATGCTGACGCTGGACCCGGAACAGCGCTACATGCTGCTGGCGCCGGTGATCCGCGACCGCAAGGGCGAGCACGCGCAGGTGTTCGACCAGCTGCGCGCACAGGGCTTCGTGCGTGTACGCGTGGATGGCGAACTGTACGAAATCGACGCGGTGCCGCCGCTGGCGCTGCGCCAGAAGCACACCATCGAAGCGGTGATCGATCGCTTCCGCCCGCGCGAAGACATCAAGCAGCGCCTGGCCGAGAGCTTCGAAACCGCCCTGAAGCTGGGTGATGGCATGGCGTCGGTGCAGTCGCTGGACGATGCCGCTGCAACCCCTACCCTGTTCTCGTCCAAGTATTCCTGCCCGGTCTGCGACTACTCGCTGCCGGAACTGGAGCCGCGCCTGTTTTCGTTCAACGCACCGATGGGCGCCTGCCCCGGCTGCGACGGGCTGGGTATGGCCGAGTTCTTCGACCCCTCGCGCGTGGTGGTGCATCCGGAGCTGTCGCTGGCGGCCGGTGCCGTGCGTGGTTGGGATCGCCGCAATGCCTATTACTTCCAGCTGATCGCCTCGCTGGCCAAGCACTACAAGTTCGACACCGACGCGGCGTGGAACTCGCTGCCGGCAAAGGTGCAGCAGGCCGTGCTGTACGGCAGCGGCGAGGATGCGATCACCTTCACCTACTTCACCGAGGCCGGTGGCCGCACCCAGCGCAAGCACCGCTTCGAAGGCATCATTCCCAACCTCGAACGCCGCTACAAGGAAACCGAATCGGCGGCGGTGCAGGAAGAGCTGGGCAAGTACATCAGCGAACATGCCTGCCCCGAGTGCAACGGCGCGCGCCTGAACAAGGCCGCACGCAACGTGTTCGTGGCCGACCGCCCGCTGCCGGAACTGGTGGTGCTGCCGATCGATGAAGCCCTGAAGTTCTTCAGTGAACTGAGCCTGCCGGGCTGGCGTGGCGAGATCGCCGCGAAGATCGTCAAGGAGATCGGCGAACGCCTCGGCTTCCTGGTCGACGTCGGCCTGGATTACCTGACCCTGGAGCGCAAGGCCGACACCCTGTCCGGTGGCGAGGCACAGCGCATCCGCCTGGCCAGCCAGATCGGTGCTGGTCTGGTGGGCGTGATGTACGTGCTCGATGAGCCGTCCATCGGCCTGCACCAGCGCGACAACGAGCGCCTGCTGGGCACCCTCACCCGCCTGCGCGACCTTGGCAACACGGTGATCGTGGTCGAGCACGACGAAGATGCGATCCGCCTGGCCGACTACGTGCTGGACATCGGTCCGGGTGCGGGCGTGCACGGCGGTGAGATCGTCGGCCAGGGCAGCCTGCAGGACCTCCTGGATGCGCCGCGTTCGCTGACCGGCCAGTACCTGTCGGGCAAGCGCGCGATCAAGATCCCGGCGCGCCGGCACAAGCCGAACCCGAAGATGACGCTGCATCTGCGTGGCGCCACCGGCAACAACCTGAAAGGCGTGGACCTGGCCATCCCGGCAGGGCTGCTGACCTGCGTGACCGGTGTGTCCGGCTCGGGCAAGTCAACCCTGATCAACGACACCCTGTTCTCGCTGGCTGCCAACGAGATCAACGGCGCCTCGCACCCGATCGCGCCGTACAAGGAGATCGATGGCCTGGACCTGTTCGACAAGGTGGTGGACATCGACCAGTCGCCGATCGGCCGCACCCCGCGCTCGAACCCGGCCACCTACACCGGCTTGTTCACTCCGCTGCGCGAGCTGTTCGCACAGGTGCCCGAATCGCGTGCGCGCGGCTATTCGCCGGGACGCTTCAGCTTCAACGTGCGTGGCGGCCGCTGCGAGGCCTGCCAGGGCGACGGCSTGRTCAAGGTCGAGATGCACTTCCTGCCCGACGTGTACGTGCCCTGCGACGTCTGCCATGGCAAGCGCTACAACCGCGAAACGCTGGAGATCCTGTACAAGGGCTTCAACATCAACGACGTGCTGGAAATGACCGTCGAAGATGCACTGAAGCTGTTCGAACCGGTCCCGTCCATCGCCCGCAAACTGGAGACCCTGGTTGATGTCGGCCTGAGCTACATCAAGCTGGGGCAGAGCGCGACCACSYTGTCSGGYGGTGAAGCGCAGCGCGTGAAGCTGTCSMARGARCTGTCGCGCCGCRRYACCGGSCGCACSCTGTACATCCTCGACGAGCCGACCACCGGCCTGCACTTCCACGACATCGAGGCGCTGCTCGGCGTGCTGCACAAGCTGCGCGACGAGGGCAACACGGTGGTGGTGATCGAGCACAACCTGGACGTCATCAAGACCGCGGACTGGATCGTCGACCTGGGTCCGGAAGGCGGTCATCGCGGCGGCACCATCCTGGTGACAGCACAACCTGGACGTCATCAAGACCGCGGACTGGATCGTCGACCTGGGTCCGGAAGGCGGTCATCGCGGCGGCACCATCCTGGTGAC
>NZ_JBFTNR010000412.1:0-4198 GCF_056665995.1 Stenotrophomonas sp. 05L44_2 | reverse complement strand
CCAATGGTGTGTTCAGTGGTTCGATCGGCGGCACCGGTGGACTGATCAAGGAGGGCACCGGTACCGAAACATTGACCGGCACCAACACTTTCACGGGCGGCACCACCATCAACGCCGGCACGCTGGCGATCGGCGCCGGTGGCAGCCTGGCCGCAACCGGCGCAGTGAACCTGGCCAACGCCGGTACAGGTTTTGACATCTCCAGCGGTGGCAACCAGGCCATCGGTACATTGTCCGGCGTCGCCGGCAGCACGATCAGCCTTGGCGGCAACACACTGACCACCAACGCAGCGGGCAACAGCACCTTTGCCGGGGACATCAGTGGCGCCGGTGGCCTGGTCAAGAACGGTGCCGGCGTGCTCGGCCTGACCGGCAGCAACACCTTCGGTGGCGGAGTGGCGCTCAATGCCGGTGGTCTGTCGCTGGGCAGCAGTGGTGCCCTGGGCACCGGCACGCTGACCGTAGGCGGTGACGCCACGCTGGACGGCAGTGTGCCGCTGACCCTGGCCAACAACATGCAGCTGGCAAGCGGCACGTTGACCCTGCTGGGGGGCACGCCGCTGACGCTGGACGGTGACATCGCCGGCAGTGGCAGCCTGCTCAAGGATGGTGCGGCGACGGTGACCCTGGGCGGCGCCAGCAGCTACACCGGCACCACGACGATCAACAGCGGCACCCTGGCGGTCGCCGCCGGTGGCAGCCTGTCCTCGGCCAGCACGGTGAACCTGGCCGGCGCCGGAACGCTGGACATCAGTGCGGCCGGCAACCAGGCCATTGGTGGCCTGGCCGGTGTTGCCAGCGGCAACGTGGTGCTCGGCGGTTCCACCCTGACCACCGGCGGCAGCAATGCCAGCACCACCTTCGGTGGCACCATCGGTGGCAGCGGTGGCCTGGTGCAGACTGGCACCGGCACGTTGACCCTGACCGGCAACAACACCTACACCGGTGGAACCACCATCAACGGTGGCAGCACCTTGCAGATCGGCAATGGCGGCGCGACCGGTGCGATCGTCGGCGACGTGACCAACAACGGCGCGCTGGTGGTCAACCTGTTGGGCAACACGACACTCGGTGGCACCGTCAGCGGCAGCGGTGGCCTGACCCAGGCCGGCAGCGGCACGCTGACGCTGACCGGCAACAATACCTATACCGGCGGCACCACCATCAATACCGGTGGCACCCTGCAGGTGGGCAATGGTGGTGCAACGGGGTCGATCATCGGCGACGTCGGCAACAACGGCAGCCTGGTGTTCAACGTGGGTGGCAACACTACGCTCGCGGGCGTGGTCAGCGGCAGCGGCGGTCTGACCCAGGCCGGTGCCGGCACGCTGACCCTGACCGGCAACAAYACCTATACCGGCGGTACCACCATCAACACCGGCGGTACGCTGCAGGTGGGCAATGGTGGCGCCACGGGTGCGATCACCGGCAACGTCAGCAACAACGGCAGCCTGGTGTTCAACGTCGGCGGCAATGCCACGCTTGGTGGCGTGGTCAGTGGCAGCGGCGGGTTGACCCAGGCCGGCAGCGGCACGCTGGTCCTTACCGGCAACAACACCTATACCGGTGGCACCACGATCAACACCGGCGGTACCGTGCAGATCGGCAACGGCGGCGCCAGCGGCACGGTCACCGGCAACATCACCAACAACGGTGGCCTGGTGGTCAACACCGGCAGCACCACCACGCTGGGTGGCAGCATCAGTGGCGCGGGCAGCATCGTGCAGGCCGGCCCTGGCCTGCTCAACCTGGGCGGCAACAGTGGCGGATTCACCGGTACCGGTCAGGTCACCGGTGGTGGCCTGAATGTCACCGGCACCGTCGGTGGCCAATGGACCATCGGCAGCGGCACCACGTTGTCGGGTACCGGCACCATCGGCGGCAGCGCTGGCGGCGTCACCGTGAGCAGCGGCGGTGTGCTGTCGCCGGGCAACGGCCCGGGCAATGGCAGCAGTGGCGGCAACGGTACGGGCGCGATCACCGTGGGCGGCAACCTGAACCTGGCACCGGGCAGCACGCTGTCGGTCGATCTGGGCGCCACCGGCAGTGATGTGGTGCAGGTAGGCGGCAGCGCGAACATCGGCGGAGCATCGGTGGTGGTCAATGCCATCGACCCGAACACCAGCTACCAGCAGGGCCAGCAGTACACGATCATCAACGCAGGCGGCGGCGTCAGCGGGCAGTTCGTGCCGCCCACCACCACCTCGGCGTTCCTCTCACTGACCCCGGTCTACACAGCGAATGCCGCGCAGCTGAAGATCGATGTGAAGCAGACAGCGGCCTTCGTCACGGCTGCGCAGACCCGCAACCAGCTGGGCGTGGCATCGGCGCTGGACAGCCTGCCGCAGACCGGCGCGGCGCTGGGCCTGTACAACACGCTGCTGGCCTACGACACCGCCACCGCGCGCAACGCGTTCAACCAGCTCTCCGGTGAAGTGCATGCGGCCAGCCGTGCAGTGCTGCTGTACGACAACTACCTGGAAGAGGGCATCCGCCAGCGTCTTGGCAGCGAGCTGCCGACGGTGCGTGGCGAGCGTGCTTCGGCATGGCTGGCGGGTAGCGGCAAGGTGTTCAAGCAGGACGGCGATGGCAACGGTGACGAGATCCGTGCCAACCGCAATGCACTGATGGCCGGCGTCGATTGGAAGCTCGGCGAGCATGTGGTGCTGGGGGCGGCGGCGGGCAGCGAGCGGCTGGATACGCGGCTGTACGATCGCCAGTCGCGTGCACGCCTGCGTGGCAACACCTATGGACTGTATGCGCAGGGCGAGTGGAACAACGGATTTGCGATCGGTGGCAGTGTGTCGCGCGGCGATTACCGCACGCGCACCACGCGTGAAGTGCCGCTGCTGGCACAGACGCTGCACAGCCGCCAGGATTCGGATGTCACCATCGCCCAGATCGAAGGCAGCTGGACCTGGACCCATGGCAGGACGCAACTGCAACCGTATGTGCAGTTCACCAAACACTGGGTGGACAGCGATCGCGCGGTGGAGCAGGGCGGCAGCGCGGCGCTGGTACTGGAGGGCGGCAAGGACACGCTCAATGTCAGCACCGTCGGCRTACGCGGCCGCTGGGATGTGGGCAGCGGCGAGCGCTATCCGGCACAGCTGACGGTTGGGCTGGGCTGGCAGCATGCGTCCGGTGACACCGACGTGGCCAGCCGGCAGAGCTTCGCCGTCGGTGGCAATGCGTTCGATGCCTACAGTGCCGTGATGGCGCGCAACGCACTGGTCAGCCAGGTCGGTGTGGCCGTCGGCCTGGGRCGCAGCAGCCAGCTGTCGCTGTTCGTGCAGGGCCAGCATGGCGACGGTCGCAACGATATCGGYGGCCAGTTGAACCTGCGCGTCGGGTTCTGAGCCAGCGCGTGTCTTCGACGGATCCACGCCATGCGTGGATCCGTCGAGAGCCGGGTTACAGCACGCGCTGCATCTCCACGGCGTCGATTCCGGCGCCGTGGCCATCGGCTACCACGCGTACCACCTGGAAGCCGAGGCCGGCATAGAAGCCCTGCGTGTGCTGGCTGGTGCTGAGCGTAATGCGCTGGATGGATGGGTCTGCTTCAGCCTGATGCAAGCGGGCCACTGCCAGCGCGCGTCCCAGCCCCTGTCTGTGGCGACGTGTCATGAATGACTGTCATCGTGGTGGCGGGCACATTGTGCGCGAGGTCCGGACCATTGATGTCCGAACATGGCGAGCCCGGAAACCGGTCCGGACGCAGACTGCGGGTCCCCGTCATCAGGAGGTTCCATGTCCAACGTTCACCAGAACTTCGTTCAACTCCATCAACGCGCTGGTCTTTATGTGCTGCCCAACGTATGGGATGCCGGTGGCGCCCGCCTGGTCCAGCAGCTGGGAGCTGTCGCGGTGGGAACATCGAGTGCTGCCATGGCGTGGTCCTGCGGTTATGCCGATGGCGGTGCGCTGCCGGATACCGCGCTGCTGCAGCGGGTTTCAGAAATTGTTGGTGTGACCTCGCTGCCGGTCACGGTCGATATCGAGGACGGTTACAGCGATGTCCCCGATGCGGTCGCTGAGCGGGTGCTGCGCCTGGTGGAGGCGGGTGCAGTAGGGATCAACATCGAAGACGGTGCCGGCAGCCCTGCGGCGCTGGTGGGCAAGATCACCGCCATCCGTTCGGCGCTGGGCGGACGATCGCTGTTCATCAATGCGCGCACCGATGTGTATCTGCGCGGCC
>NZ_JBFTNR010000411.1:0-3813 GCF_056665995.1 Stenotrophomonas sp. 05L44_2 | reverse complement strand
TTCCATGACATCTCACGCCATCGCCAGGCGCAGGCGGCGCTGTCCTCGGCGCGGCAGGCAGCCGACGCCGCCAACCAGGCCAAGAGCGCGTTCCTGGCGACCATGAGCCATGAGATCCGCACGCCGCTGTACGGGGTGCTTGGCACGCTGGAGCTGCTCGGCCGCACGCCCTTGGATGCGCGCCAGTCGCAGTACCTGCGCACCATCGAGAGTTCTTCGTCGGTGCTGCTGCAGCTGATCAGCGACGTGCTGGATGTGTCCAAGATCGAGTCGGGCCAGCTGAGCCTGGAGCCGGCATCGTTCTCGCCGCGCGAGCTGACCGAGAGCGTGCTGCGCAGCTTCGCCGCTGCGGCGACGCGCAAGGGCCTGCAGGTACTGGTCTGCACCGATCCCCGGTTGCCGACACGGGTGCTCGGTGATGCCGACCGGATCCGCCAGGTGCTGGGCAACCTGCTCAGCAATGCCATCAAGTTCACCGAGCATGGCCGGGTGGTGCTGCGCGTACGACTGGTGCAGCGCGAAGGCGAGTCGAGCGTGCTGGCCTGGCAGGTCACCGATACCGGCGTGGGCATCGCCACCGAGGAACAGGCACGCCTGTTCGAGCCCTTCCGTCAAGTCCGTGGCGCTGCCAGTGCGCAGGGCACCGGGCTGGGCCTGTCGATCAGCGACCGCCTGGTGCGCTTGATGAGTGGCGAACTGCGCGTGGTCAGCGAGCCGGGACTGGGCAGCAGCTTCACCGTGCGCCTGCCCTTGCCGGTGCTGGCGGCGACCGAGGATGGCCCCGCATTGCTGGCCGAACCGCCGGTATACGTGCGCGGCCGCGATCGCGAGCTGGTCGACAGTGCCTGTGGCTGGCTGCGCCGCTGGGGTGCCAATGCGCAGCCGCTGCAGGGCGATCCTGCCCTGCTCGACCACGCCGGCGCGATCCTGATGGATGGCGAGGCGGAACAGCCGTTGGCCTGGCAGGGACCGCGGGTGTTGGCCTCGATCGATGGTGGCGACCAACCGGCACCTGCCGCCGATGGCGCGCTGCTGGTCACCCTGCATGGCATGTCCTCGATCGCCTTGGCGGTGGCACGCCAGCAGCGCCAATGCGCAACGCTGCCGACCGCAGCGCGCGATGTGCAGCCAGGCCCGCTGGGACTGCGGGTGCTGGCCGTGGAAGACAATCCCATCAACCGGGTGATCCTGGCCGAACAGCTGCAGGCCCTGGGCTGCGAGGTGGAGCTTGCGCAGGATGGTGTCGAGGCGTTGCAGCTGTGCCAGGCCCATGACTTCGACCTGGTGGTCACCGACATCAACATGCCGCGCATGGACGGCCACACCCTGGCACGCCGGCTGCGGGCGGAAGGCGTTCTGCTGCCGGTGATCGGCGCCACCGCCAACGCTACCGCCGAGGAGCGCGAGCGCTGCCTGGCCAGTGGCATGCAGGGCTATCTGAGCAAACCCATCGACATCGCACGCCTGCGTCAGGCGCTTTCCGCCGTTCGCCAAGGAGATCCTGCATGACCCGCCGTGTCCTGATCCTGGAAGACCAGCCGTTCCAACGCGGCTATCTCGTCAATCTGTTCAGCGCGCGCGCCGGCGTGCAGGTCGACGCCTGCGAAGACGTCGATGCGGCTATCGCCCTGTGTGCCTGCCAGGCCTATGACCTGGTGGTGAGCGATCTGTTGATGCCCGGCCAGGATGGCATCCAGTTCATCCAGGCACTGGCCGCGCAGCCGCGTCCGCCTCGGCTTGCCGTGGTCAGCGCAGCCTCGCGGCGGATGATGAGTTCRGCACGGTTGATGGCTGAATCACTGGGCCTGGACGTGGTCGGGCTGTTGGCCAAGCCGGTCGCCGCCAGCGATGTCGATGCACTGCTCGATGCACTGGCGCAGACCCGGCCAGCCGTGCGCACCAGCCCGGCCGCGCTGACACCCGAGCCGGACGCGGTGCAGCTGCGGCAGGCGCTGGCCGACGGCAGCCTGACTGCCTGGTTCCAGCCGAAGAAGTCGTTGCAGTCCGGGCGCGTGGTTGCCGCCGAGGCACTGGTGCGCTGGCGCCATCCGCAGCTCGGAACACTGGCGCCTGGAAGCTTCCTGCCGGCACTGTGCCGTCATGGCCTGGAGGGCGAACTGCTGCGCGCGATGCTCACCGCCAGCATCCAGGCGCAGGCGCGCTGGCGCTCCCAGGGATTCCGCGTGCCGGTATCGATCAACCTGCCGCCGCATCTGCTGGAGCAGTCCAATCTTCCCGATGAGCTGCTGGCATTGACCCTGGCCGCGGGCGGCAATCCGGCTGACCTGTGCTTCGAACTGATGGAGAACAGCACCACCCGCCACGTGAGCGACTTCTATGCAGGCGCGTGCCGGTTGCGGATGAAGGGGTTCGGCCTGGCGCAGGACGACTTCGGCCAAGGCCTGAGCTCGGTGCACAACCTGGTCAACACCCCCTTCACCGAGGTCAAGATCGATCGTGCGCTGGTCAGCGGCTGCGCGCGTGATCCCGCCCTGCACCTGACCTTGACCACCGTGATCGCGCTGGCCAACCAGCTCGGCCTGACCATCGTTGCCGAAGGCGTGGAGAGCGATGCCGATCTGGCCGCGCTGCGCCAGCTCGGCTGCAACCAGGTACAGGGCTTCCTGATTTCGCAGGCGCTGCCCTCGGACGACTTCACCCGACTGCTGGACGAAGATGCTCCGGATGAGGGCGCGCGCAGCAGCCGTGCAGCATCGCGCTGACAGTCGAGGCTGAAAGGCTTCACAATCCCATCAAGAGTCATTGACGATCCTCTCTGCGCGGCGGTACCGGCCGTGCCCCGGGCCCTTCGGGCCGCCATCGACCGCCTACTGCTCCGAGACCTGCCCATGCCGGCCGAGGCCGCTCCCGTACGCCGACTCGCCCGCCGCTCCCTGCGCGTACATGCCCTGCTGATTGGCGTGGTGGTGCTGGCAACCCTGCAGGCCGGCCTGCTGCTGTCCACCGGCAGCCAGCTGTTCAACGAAGAACAGAGCAAGATCCGCTATCACTTCCGTCGCCTGGACGGCACGCTGCAGGAACAGGACCGCTTCCTGCGGCAATGGCGCCTGCATGACGTAGGCAGTCGCGGGCAGCCAGGGGACGAATCTGCCTCGCGTGCGCCGTCCAGCCCCTTGTTCGCCAGTTTCGCCCGGATCGGTGCCGACAGCGGCGCTTCGGCACAGGCAGCGGACGAACTGGGCGACCGCTTCCTGCGCTTCTACGGCGCTTTCTGGGCGGCCTCCCGGTTTCCGCCTCCGCAATGCCTGCTGGTCGATGGCCAGGGCCGCCGTGGCCTGCTTGCGCCGATCCAGACAACGCGTGGTGATCCGGGCCAGAGCAGCCCGCATCACCTGCATCCGGCACTGGCCGCCATCCACCAGGTCCTGCGCGAACGTCCAGCGCTGCGCCGCGGCAGCGTGGTCTGGACACCGGTGGCCTGGCGCGAAGGCCAGACCCGGCTGCTTGCCATCGCGCACGCGCCGCAGGATGCCCGCCTGTGGGGCGAGAACGAGGACGAGTCACTGGCCGCCGTGGCCTGCCTGCTGGATCCCGGCCGCGTCGATGACTACCGCCAGGTGATGGGTACGCCGGTGTTCGAACGGATGTCACTGTTCGATGGCAACGGCCGCCTGCTGCTCGGTGATGCCAGCGATGCCAGCCGCGCCGCTACGTCCTGGCGCGCGGGACTGGACGGCCTGCTGTTCCGCATGCGCAGCGAACACGGCTGGCTGGCGGTGTATCACGTGGGCTGGCAACAGGTGTTCCAGCACCCGCGCGGGCCCCTGCTGGGCAGCATGGTGGTGGCACTGC
>NZ_JBFTNR010000410.1:0-3825 GCF_056665995.1 Stenotrophomonas sp. 05L44_2 | reverse complement strand
CCCTGGCCCTGATCAATACGCTGTATGCAGAAGGCCCGGTGCGCAACCGCGCGCTGGCAATCTGGAGCATGGCCAGTGCGGCGGGCCTCGCGCTGGGGACGCTGCTGGGCGGCGTGCTGACCCAGGCGTTCGGCTGGCCGGCGGTGCTGGCGGTGATCGTGCCGTTGGCCACGGCCTGTGCGGTCGCCGCGGGCGCGTGGCTGCCGGCCGATGGCCCGCGCGTGCGCGGCCGTTCCTTCGATCTGGCTGGTTGCCTCACCGTCACCGCCGGCGGCAGCCTGCTGGTCACCACCCTGGTGCAGGGGCCGGAATGGGGCTGGGCCGCACCGGCCACGCTCATCTGCCTGTTGCTGTCAGCCGTGCTGCTGACGGTGTTCGTACAGATCGAAAAGCGCAGCCGCGACCCGCTGATGCAGTTCGCGCTGCTGCGCCTGCCCGGCCTGCGTGCAGCACTCGGCCTGACCTTCGCGTTCATGAGCAGCTATGGCGTGCAGTACTACTTCCTGGCGCTGTACTTCCAGGATGGCTATGGCTGGAGCCCGCTGCAGGCCGGCATGGCCTTTCTGCTGCCGACGCTGGTGTGCACCTTCGGCATCCGCATTGCCGAGCGCATGCTGCAGCGCCGTTCGCCGCGGCAGGTGCTGGCTTGGGGCTTCGCCGCCGGTGCAATCGGCATCACCGCGGTGGCGCTGGCGATGCCGCACGGCGCCAGCTACTGGCCGCTGCTGCCCGGCATCGTGGTGCTCAGCGTGGGCCAGGGCATGAGCTGGACGGCGATGTGGATCGTGGCCGGGCAGGGCGTGCCGGGGCCGCAGCAGGGTGTGGCGTCCGGCATGGCGGCTACCGCACAGCAGATCGGCGGCGCGTTGGGACTGGCAGTACTGGTGATGGTGGCCAACGCCGCACGCGGCACGCAGGCGGCAACCAGTCCTGATGCCCTGCAGGGCATGATCAATGCACAGTACGGCGCAGCGCTGTTTGCCGCGCTCGGCGTGGTCATCGCGCTGGGCCTGCGTCCGGCACGGGTAGACTGCAGCTCTCCCGACGCCCTGCCAAACGACGCATGATTGCACTGCTGGATCTTCGCCAGACGCTGGACGCGTTTGCCGCCTGCAATGACGACCACGACGTATGGGCGTCGTTCGGCTGGGTGCATGCCAGCGAGGGCGATCTGCTGGCGGCGCGTTTCTGGTTGCCGGCAGATGAAGACGCCGCGTTCGATGATGACGGTGAAGTGCCCGAGGCCGTGCAGGCGCTGGGCCTGTCGGCCTGCCTGGAACCGGCCACGTTCGCTGACGTACTGGATGTGCAGAAGCGCCAGCGTCCGCTCTCATCCCTGCAGGATTACGCCGAAGCGCTGGCGTACTACGCCGAGTACGACGCCTTCCTGCAGGTGGACGGTGTCGATGAAGCGCTGGGCGAGGCGGGTGCCGCCGAGCAGGACGCTGCGCGCGCAGCCGGTGTCGGGCCGGGCATCTTCGCCGCGTTCGAGTTGACGCTGGCGTGTGCGGGCGAACAGGTCAAGGCTGCGGCACAGCGCGTCGCGCAGCTGCTCGACATTCCGGTGGGCGAAGCGCTGGCACGCTGTCGCGCGCTGCCGGTGTTGCTGGGTGAAGCACTGGATCGGCGTCGTGCGCAGGCGATCAAGGACGATTTTGAAGCGATCGGCGTCCGCGTGCAGGTGCGCGGATTCAAACCGTTCCCGTGGATGGATGTTCCCGTGCTGCGTTGACGAAAATCATCCACGCATGGCGTGGATCTACTGGGAACCGGCCTCGTTCTTTCTTTTCGCCGAATGCGGATGTCCGCCAGCGCTGCAGTAGATCCACGCCATGCGTGGATGGGGGTTATCCCRACGCCAACAACTGCGGCTGCAAGGCGCTGAAAATACGCGCCAGCCGCTCCGCCCATGCATGCTGCCCGGCGGCATCGGCGATCAGGTCCTGGCGGATTTCCAGTTCCACATGCACCAGGCCGCGACCTTCGCCATGCACGGGCACCGCGTAGTCGCTGCTGCTGTTGACCGAATACGGTTCGTTGTCGCCCACCGCCAGGTCGCCTTCATCGCGCAGTGCCTGCAGCAAGGCGTGGGCAAAGCGTGTGTCCTGGTGGTACAGCACGCCGGCGTGCCAGGGGCGCTGCATGCCGTTCATCACCGGGGTGAAGCTGTGCATCATCACCAGCAGCGTCGGCCGTCCCGTATCGCGGCGCGCATCCAGTTCGGCATCGATGCGTGCATGGTAGGGCGCGTGGATCGCATCGATGCGCTGCTGCCGCTGCGCGGGCGACAGCCCGGCATTGCCCGGCACCAGGGTGTGGTCGCTGACCTCGGGAATCAGCGTGGGCGAAACCAACGGCCGGTTGCAGTCGAWCAGCAGCCGCGAATAGGTCTGCTCGATCGCCCACGCATCCAGCCGCTCGGCCAATGCACGGGTGGTGCCGCCGATGCCGATGTCCCAGCCGATATGCCGGTCCAGTTCGGCCTGCGGCAATCCAAGGTCGGCCAGTGCACGCGGCACCTGCTGGCCGGCATGGTCGGCCAGCAGCAGGAACGGTGAGGCGCCCTGCGCACGGTGCACGCTGAAGATCGCCGGATCGTCGGCGCCCAGCAGTGCCTGCAGCATGTGCAGGCCGGCGTCAGCCACGGGGCCGGCCGTCCAGGTGGTGCTCGATCATCCACAGGCCGGCCCACAGCTTGGCATCGGCTTCATAGCCTTCGGCCATTTTCTGCACCAGCCAGGCGGCCGCCTGCGTGCGCGGCACTTCATGCACGGTGATGTCCTCGCTCTCGTCGCCGCCGCCTTCGCCGATGCGACGCAGGCCGGTGGCACGCACGAAGGCGATCTTCTCGCTGCTGGCACCGGAGGAGGTGGGGCCGATCATCAGCACTTCGGCGTGCTCGGCGGTCCAGCCGGTTTCCTCTTCCAGCTCGCGTACAGCGGAAACTTCGATGGACTCGCCCGCATCGATGTCGCCGACCAGCCCGGCCGGCATCTCGATGGTSKWSGCCTGCAGCGGCACSCGGAACTGYTCGACGAACAGCACSTTGTCCTCSGGGGTGACGGCAATGATGATTGCGGCCAGGCCGCCGGCGTGGGTGCGTTCGCTGTATTCCCAGCTGCCACGCACGACCATGCGCTGGTACTTGCCTTCGTAGACGACACGCGGTGCTTCGGTGTTGCGCTGGCTCATGCGGGCTCGCTGGAAGTAGGGACGGGGTCGGAAATGCCGGCGGCACTGAACAGCCGGCGGCGGGTCATGGGGCCGAAGCGCAGGGTCTGGCACAGGCCGCCGAGCACCTCTGGATCGGCCGCCTGGCGCGGCATGCCGGGCTGGCAACCTTCCAAGGGTGCGTCCAGGGCGATGGTGGTCAGCTGGCGCCAGAGCTGGGCGTGCTCGCGCTGCTCGCGCAGGCGCACGGCCATCTGCGCCGCGCCGCGCAGGCGCAGGAACGGCACTTCGTCCAGGCGTTCGTACAGCACGTCCATGCTGCCGAAATGGGCCAGCAGCACGGCCGCCGACTTGGCGCCGACACCGCTGATGCCCGGAATGTTGTCGACCGCATCGCCGCACAGCGCCAGGTAATCGGCGATCTGGTGCGCGTGTACGCCGTGCCGGGCCTTGACCCCGGCCACGTCCCAGCGCTGGTTGCGTGCGTAATCCCATTGCTCGTCATGGTCGAGCAGCAGCTGCGACAGGTCCTTGTCGGCGGAAATGATCACGCCGCGATGGCTGCTGCGGTGGCCATGCAGGGCGCTGCCGATCAGGTCGTCGGCTTCGTAATCATGGTGGGCAAGCACCGCCAGGCCGAGCGCTGCGCACAAC
>NZ_JBFTNR010000409.1:0-3833 GCF_056665995.1 Stenotrophomonas sp. 05L44_2 | reverse complement strand
GCCTACCCCTGGAACCCCGAGGCGCGCACATGGCGCCTGCTGGTGGCCCCGGCCGGAGCCTGYGACGCGCAGTGCGTCACTTTGTCGCAGGGACTGGGCAAGGTGTGGCAGCTGTTCGGCCATAACGCCGATAATGTCGAGATCCTGTGGCTGGGAACGCCACCGGCGTCGATCGCCTCGCTGCCCGCGCTGCGGCCGCTGGCCCCGTCGCCAGCCCTGCGCGCGGCGCTGCCTGGCGTCGATGATCCGGCGGGTCTGCCGGTCTACGTGATCGATCCGAACGGCTTCGTGATCATGCGTCATGCCCCCGGGAGCGATCTCGGCGGTCTGCGCAAGGACATGGCCACGTTGCTGAAACTGAAGTGAGTCCCGTTTGATGAGCCTTTCCGCGCGTCCGGCGCTGCACCGCAATTTCCACCGCCTGGCGTGGTTCGCCATGATCATGACCGCGAGCACGATCATGTTCGGTGCCTTCGTGCGCCTGTCCGATGCCGGCCTGAGCTGCCCGGACTGGCCGACCTGCTATGGGCAGGCAACCTGGCCGCAGCACGTGGAAGAGACCATTGGCCACCCGGCAGCGGAGATCCGTCCGCTGGAAACACACAAGGCCTGGCGTGAGCAGGTGCACCGCTTCCTGGCCGGCGCGCTCGGCATCGAGATCCTGACCCTGGCCCTGCTGGCCACGCGCAAGCGGCGTTTCGGAAGCACGGCGGTGGTCACCGCCTGCGTGCTGGTGGCCGCGGGCATACCGCTGTACATGATGGGCTGGCATGGAACCGCCAGCGCACTGGCGCTGGTCGGCGAGGCCATCCTGCTGATCGCGGCGCTGCGCTGGAGCAACATCGACCTGGCGCGCGCTGCGCTGCTGACGTTGGCGGTGGTGATCTTCCAGGCGCTGCTGGGCATGTGGACGGTGACCCTGCTGCTCAAGCCGATCGTGGTGATGGGTCATCTGCTGGGCGGCATGCTGATGTTCGGCCTGCTGGTGTGGATGGCCTGGCGTGCCACGCACATGCCGATCACCCTGGCTGAGGCGCCGAAGCTGAAGTGGCTGCTGCGCATTGGCGTGGCGGTGCTGGTCACCCAGATCGCGCTGGGTGGCTGGGTCAGCGCCAACTACGCGGCGCTGGCGTGCGGCGGCGGCAGCGCCTCGCTGGACAACTTCCCGCGCTGTGCCAACCAGTGGTGGCCGCAGCACAACTTCGCCGAGGGCTTCACCCTGTGGCGCGGTATCGGTGTGGACTACGAAGGCGGCGTGCTCGACGGTGCCTCGCGCATCGCCATCCAGATGGCCCATCGCCTGTTTGCCATCGTCGTTGCCGTTTACCTGCTGTGGCTGGGCCTGCGCCTGTTCCGGCTGCCGAGCATGCGCGGCTGGGCTTCGGCCCTGGTCGCGCTGCTGGTGCTGCAGGTCACCCTCGGCATCCTCAACGTGAAGCTGGCGCTGCCGCTGGAAGTGGCAGTGGCGCACAACGGCGTTGCCGTTGCCCTGTTGTTTGTATTGGTCAGCCTGCTGGCCCGCCTGCGTGCCCCGGACTGATCCCATGTTTTCCAACTATCGCCAGTACTGGGACCTGACCAAGCCCAAGGTCGTTGCCCTTATCGTCTTCACCGCCCTGGTCGSCATGGTCCTGGCCATTCCCGGCGTGCCCAGCTGGGAGCAGGTGCGTGCCGGCCTGCTCGGCTTCCTCGGCATCTGGCTTGCCGCGTCCGCCGCTGCAGCCATCAACCAGCTGCTGGATGCGCACATCGACGCGCAGATGGCGCGCACCTCGTGGCGTCCGCTGGTGGTGGGCAAGGTCAAGCCGTGGCAGGTGCTGGTATTCGCCGGCGTGCTGATCGTGCTGTCGATGGCGATCCTGGTGCTGTGGGTGAACTGGATCACCGCGGTGCTGACCTTCGCCTCGCTGATCGGTTATGCGGTGATCTACACCGTCTACCTGAAACGTGCGACCTCGCAGAACATCGTCATCGGTGGTCTGGCCGGTGCGATGCCGCCGATGCTGGGGTGGGCGGCGGTGACCGGCATGCAGGGGCAGTCGGACTGGGCGTACTCGTCGCTGCTGGTGCTGATYATCTTCAYSTGGACSCCGCCGCACTTCTGGGCGCTGGCGATCTTCCGTCGCGAGGATTACGCCAAGGCGGAAATCCCGATGCTGCCGGTCACCCATGGCGTGGTGCACACGCGCAAGCAGATCATGGCGTACTCGGTGGTGCTGGCGCTGGTCTGCCTGCTGCCGTACCTGGTTGGCATGAGCGGAGCGTTCTACCTGGGCGGGGCGATCGTGCTCAACGCGGTGTTCCTCTGGTACGCCTGGCGCATGCTCAACCCGCCGGACGAGCTGTTCTCGATGAAGATGTTCAGTTACTCCATCGTCTATCTGATGGCGCTGTTCGCCTTCCTGCTGGTGGACCACTGGATCCTGCCCTGGTTGTAGCGGGTGGATCCGCCGGGCATGGCCCGGCGCTACCTGTGGAACATCCACTGCCCTGGTTGTGACGGGGTGACGCCGCCGGGCATGGCCCGGCGCTGTTCCACAGGTCAGGGCGCGCGCTTGGCATACCGTTGCGCGATCACCCCGCAGACGATCAGCTGGATCTGGTGATAGATCATCACCGGCAGCACGATCGCGCCGAGGCTGCCCCCAGCGAACAGCACCTTGGCGATCGGAACGCCGGTGGCCAGGCTCTTCTTCTCTTCGAGCCGCAGAACACGATGGCGATCTCGTCTTCGCGGTTGAAGCGCAGGCGGCGGGCGATGAAGGTGATCAGCGGCATGGCGATGCCCAGCAGTACCGCCGCCACCACCGCCACCGCGAACAGCGACAGCAGCGGTGTCTTGCTCCACAACCCCTCGGTAACCGCTTCGCCGAATGCCGAGTACACCACCAGCAGGATCGTGGCCTGGTCGGTGTAGCGCAGCAGCGCGCGCTGCCTCTCAACCCAGCCGGCGATCCACGGGCGCAGCAGGTGGCCGGCCACGAACGGCACCAGCAGCTGCAGCATGATGCCGCCGATGGCATGCAGCGGGTCGTGCACGCCGCCGGAGGTGCCGGCCAGTGCGGTCAGCAGCAGGGGCGTGAGGAACACGCCGAGGATGCTCGACAGCGAGGCACTGCACACGGCCGCCGGCACGTTGCCGCGCGCCATCGAGGTGAACGCGATGGACGACTGCACGGTGGAGGGCAGGGTGCACAGGAACAGCACGCCCAGGTACAGCTCAGGCGTCAGCAGCCAGCCGGACAACGGCTTGAACAACAGCCCCAGCAGCGGGAACAGGATGAAGGTGCAGGCGAGGATCGTCAGGTGCAGGCGCCAGTGCAGCATGCCGCCGATGATCGATTCGCGTGGCAGGCGCGCGCCGTGCAGGAAGAACAGCGCGGCGATGGCGACGGTGGTGACATCGTCGAGCACCAGGGCGGCGGCGCCTTTCATCGGCAGCAGCGAGGCCAGGCCGACGGTGCACAGCAGGGCGAGGGTGAAGTTGTCCGGTCGCAGGCGCGACCACCAGCGGGTCATGGTGGATGGGCTCCTTGGTGCGGGGGGATTACCCCGGGAATCAGGGGGTGGGAGAAGGGATCGCCAGACGCTCGCGGGTGGCCGCTTCCAACGACTTCAGGCCGGCTCGCTGGCCCAGTTGCAGCGCCTGTTCCGGGCTGGCGTGTTCGTAGCGTGCGTTGACCAGGCCGAGCACGGCACCGGCGCGGTTGCCGGAAGCGCAGTGCAGCAGCACCGGCCCCTGGCTCTGCTGCAGCGCCTGGTGCACGGCGCGCAGGTTGGTGGCATCCAGGCCTTCGGCGCCGGCTACCGGGATGCGCACATAGCGCAGGCCG
>NZ_JBFTNR010000408.1:0-3833 GCF_056665995.1 Stenotrophomonas sp. 05L44_2 | reverse complement strand
GTGCTGGTCAACCTGGATGACGGCGTGACAACAGCGCTCACTGCCAGTGCTGATGGCAGACGCATCAACGACACGCTGCAGGACTACCAGCTGCGTGCACCGGCGGTCTGCCAGCCGGTGGCCGTGAACGCCGCCGGCAGCTGCCTGGCCGATGCGAACCGCTGCATGGCTCGCCTGCACGCGGCGACGCCGCCGCAGCTGCTGACCGCCTGCCAACAGGGCGTGGGCGCGGCCTGCAGCGGCCTGTTGCTGCGCTACGTGGACGATGCGCTCCTCGCCGCCGCGTCTGCCAAGGGCGTAGCGCTGGCTACCGCCGCACCGGCGCCCTGCACCACCGATGCGGAGCGCGAGGAGGTGCTGACCTGCCGTGATGCCCGTCGTGACGCGTTGGCCGCCGCGGTGGCACAGGCCAGCGGCCAAGCGTTCGCCCGTGGCATCGATCCAGCGTGGGTGGAACTGCCGGCGGCGCAGCGCGACCAGTTGCAGCAGCTGTGCCTGCAGCAGCGCGCTGGCCGCTTCTGCACCGAAGTGGCCGAGCAGCAGTTGAATGCGCGCGATCCGCGGGCGGCCGTGCAGGCGTTGCAGGTGGTCTGSGACAGCGGTCGCGACAGCGCATGCGAACGGGTCGAGCCCCTGCAGGCACTCGGTGCCGCGCTGCGCCTGGTCGATGCGACCGAGCCGCCCTGTGGCCTGTACCGGGCCGACGGCGGCACGATCGATGCGGTTGCGTTCGGCGACGATGGCCACGCGACGATCGGTAGCCAGCGCTCGCAGGTGCGACTGCTGGACGGTGCCATCCATCTGCGCAATGACCACGGCAGCGATCATGTGCTGCGCCTGCTGGCCAATGGCGACCTGCTGGGCATGGATGCCTGGACCGGCTACCAGCGTTACCAGCGGCAGCCGGGTGCTGTGCGCTGCAAGGCTGCGCCCACCCGTGATACCGCACCATCTGCCCACCGATGATGACCATCGTTCCACGTACCGTTTCTGCAAGGAGTTCCTGCATGCCCCCCTCCACTGCCCACCGCGGCCACCTGTCACGCGGGTGGATCGCCGCGCTGCTGTTGTCGCTCGGCCCGGCAGCATCCGCGCAACCACTGCTGTGCGGTACCTTCAAGGACGCCGACAGCGGCGCCCGGCTGACGGTGGAAAGCCCAGTTCAGGGCTCCCGCCTCATCCCCGGCGCAGCCCCGGAGCCCTACAACCTGGAGCAGCTGCAGGACGTGCTGATGCTGGCCAACCTGGCCACCGGCGGCATCGAGGCCCTGCAGATCATCGACGAGGGCCACGCGCTGGCCGGCGAAGAGCGTTACTACACGCTGGAAAGCACGGCGGTCTGCCAGGCGTCGCCGGTGTTCGCAGCGGGCAGCTGCCGCGCCGATATCGCCAGCTGCATGGATGACATGGCAGTGGCCGGACCCGAGCGCTGGCGGCAGTGGTGCCGTGAAGGCGTGCCGGCCGGCTGCAATCGCTTGATCGAGGATTATCGCAGCGACGCCCGCAATGCCCTGGTGCTCGACATCGCCCTGGCCAGCAATCGCGAGGAGCCTGCTGAACCTGCGGCATGCCAGCGTGGCAGCACGGACGTCGACGCAGAAGCATGCAGACAGGCCGAAGCGGTGGGCCGGGTGCGTGATGCGGCCTGGGCGTTCTCGGTGGCGCGAAGCATCCCGCGCGACGTGCCGCTACCGGCAGCGCAGCTGGACGAGGTCAGCATGCTGTGCCGCGAGCATCCCAGTGCCAGTTCCTGCCATGCCGCGGCCGTGGCGCTGTGGGCATCGGCGCGCCTGCTGCCGGCCCGCGATGCCCTGCAGCTGGCGTGCAGCATCGGTCGGGACCCGCAGGCCTGCAGCAGCGTCGCCCCCTTGGCCGCACTGAGCAGCGCAGACCTGGTCATCGTGGACGTGGCCACGCTGCCCTGCGGCCGCTATGCGGCGCAGGGCCACTCCCTGGTGTTCGGCGACGACGCCCAGGTCCAGGTCGATGCGTCCGGCAGGCAGCCTGCGGTCATGCGCGAGGGCGCCATCCGGGTGCGGAACGAGGAAGGCGAGGACCACGTGTTCTGGCAGCTGGCCAATGGCGATCTTGTAGGCAACGACCGTTGGGCCCGCTTCGCCCGCTACCAGCGTGACGGTTCGTCGCCGACCTGCGGGGCGCGTGCCAGCGCAGGCACGGCGCTGCGGTAAAGTACGCGCCATGAACGAATTCGAGCGCGTGCGCGCCTACCTCACCGACCTGCAGGACCGCATCTGTGCAGCGATCGAATCCGCAGATGGCCGGGCACGCTTCCAGGAAGATGTGTGGCAGCGCGCCGAAGGTGGCGGTGGCCGCACCCGCGTGCTGCGCGATGGCGCGGTGTTCGAGCAGGCCGGTATCGGCTTTTCCGATGTGGCGGGCAGCCGCCTGCCGCCGTCGGCCTCGGCCAACCGGCCGGAACTGGCCGGTGCCTCGTGGCGCGCCACCGGTGTGTCGCTGGTGTTCCACCCACTCAACCCCTACGTGCCGACCACCCACGCCAACGTGCGCTTCTTCCAGGCCCAGCGCGACGGCGAGGTGGTGGCCAGCTGGTTCGGCGGTGGCTTCGACCTGACCCCGTTCTACCCGTTCGACGAGGACATGCAGCACTGGCATCGGGTGGCGCGCGATCTGTGTGCACCGTTCGGCGACGAACGCTACGCCGCGCACAAGCGCTGGTGCGATGAGTATTTCTTCCTGCGCCACCGCAATGAGACGCGCGGTGTGGGTGGTCTGTTCTTCGATGATCTGCACGGCGATTTCGAACGCGATTTCGCCTACCTGCGCGCGGTCGGCGATGGCTTCCTCGATGCCTACCTGCCGATCGTGCAGCAGCGCAAGGACACGCCCTACGGCGAACGCGAGCGCGAGTTCCAGCTGTACCGCCGCGGCCGCTACGTCGAGTTCAACCTGGTCTACGACCGYGGCACGCTGTTCGGCCTGCAGAGTGGCGGGCGCAGCGAGAGCATCCTGATGAGCCTGCCGCCGCGGGTGCGTTGGGAGTACGGCTTCAGCCCCGACGAAGGCAGCGCCGAGGCGCGCCTGGCCGATTACCTGGTGCCGCGCGACTGGGTGTGATGCGTGGCGCCCACAGCGGTCGAGCAAGCTCGACCACTACCGGGACCGGGCCGAGGCGACAGGCGGTCGGGCCAGCTCGATATCGACCGCACCCGCTCAATCGTCCTTGCGCTTGGGAATGATGGTGATGTGGCCGTTGGTTTCCAGCAGTGCCAGTTCCACTTCTTCCACGCCGATGCAGCTCTGCTGGCGCATGGCGACATCGAAATCGGCGCGGCTGACCAGCTCGCGCCGCAGCACACTGTCGAAGAGCTTGCCGTTGCGCGCGATCACCACCGGTTCGCCCTCGATCAGCCGTTCCATGCGGCGGCTGCGGGCGGTGATCCAGCCTACGCCATAGTTCAGCAGGATCAGCGTGGCGGCCAGCAGCAGGCCGCCGGCCAGCGAGGTATCGGTGCCCAGCAATGCGTTCTGCACCGCATTGCCCAGCAGCACGATCAGCAGCACGTCGAACGGGGTGACCTGTCCCAGCGCGCGCTTGCCGCTGAGCCGGACCATGCCCAGCACGACTGCGTAGACCACCACCGCGCGCAGGATGAATTCCCACCACGGCATCGCCAAGTCGAACAGATCGGGCATCGCGGGTTTCCCTGCTGGGCGGTGGCCCAGCGTGGCGCAGCAGCGCACAAATAAAAAGCCCCGCTGACCAGGGGGAGGTCAACGGGGCCGGGGAACGGGCGCTTGGGGAGGAGCCCCCGTTCCGAGATCTGCTCCAGGGGATGGGAGAGATCCACGAC
>NZ_JBFTNR010000407.1:0-3839 GCF_056665995.1 Stenotrophomonas sp. 05L44_2 | reverse complement strand
ACCTCTGCACTGCCACTGCAGTCGATCACCACCGCATGCGGCAGATGCGCGGCCAGCAGGTGCTCGGTGAAGTGGTCCAGATCGCTGGCCTGGCCGGCGTCCTGCAGCGCCTGGCGCCAGTCTTCATGCAGGCCATCGGCCTCCAGGCGCATGCGCGAGCGTGACGCAAGCGCGCGCAGGCGCAGATCGACATTGGCCTTGGCCAGCAACTGCGGGCGCGCCGCCAGCAGCTGGTCCAGCAGCGCAGCGCCAACATTGCCCGGACCGATCACCCCCACCGCGAACGTCTGCGGCGACAGCCAGAACCCGGCATGCGCGGCACGCAGCGCGCGGGTCGCGTCGGCGCTTGCCACCGCCACCGAGATGTTGCGTTCGGAGGACCCCTGCGCGATCGCCAGGATGTTCACCTGCGCCCGGCCCAGCGATTCGAACAGCCGTGCAGCCACACCCGGCTGGCCTGCCATGCCATCGCCCACGGCGGCCAGCACGCTGACGCCCTCGCTGACCTGCACGCGCTGCACCTGGCCGGCGGCCAGCTCGTGCGAGAACGCCTGCACCACGGCATCGCGACCACGCGCCGCTTCGCCTGCGCGGACAACACAGCAGATCGAATGTTCGGAAGAGCCCTGCGAGATCATCACYACCGAGACCTGTGCCTGGCGCAGCGCGGCGAACACCCGTTCGGCGGTACCCGGCACGCCGATCAGGCCGGTGCCTTCCAGGTTCAGCAGGGCCAGATCCGTGCTCAGCGTCAGCCCTTTCACCGGGCCACGTGGCGAGCGCTCGGCGCTGATCCGCGTACCCGGATGGCTGGGCTGGAAGGTATTGCGGATGAAGATCGGCAGGCCCAGCCGGATCGCCGGTGACATCGTCTGCGGATGCACCACTTTCGCCCCGAAATAGGCCAGCTCGCAGGCCTCGTCGTAGCTCAGCGCGTGCAGCTGCACGGCCTCCGGCACCAGCCGCGGGTCGGCCGACAGCACGCCGTCGACGTCGGTCCAGATATGCAGTTCATCGGCGGCGAACAGTGCGGCGAAGATCGCGCCGGAGTAGTCACTGCCGTTGCGGCCCAGCGTGGTGACGCGGTCCTGGCGGTCGCGGGCGACGAAACCGGTGGCGACCACGCGCGACTGCGGGTGCCGCAGCCGCCACGCGGCAAGGCGGCCGGCACTGGCATCCCAGTCGACATCCACGCCCAGTTCGCCGTGGCCGACCACCAGCACATCGCGTGCATCCAGCACCGCGCAGTCCTCGCCCAGCGCGCGCAGGTGGGTACCAAGCAACTGTGCGGAGAACACTTCGCCCAGGCCCTGCACGCGGTCGAGCACCTCGCGTGGCAGTTCGCCGATCACCGCCAGCGCGGCCAGCACCTCGGCCAACTGGTCGAAGCGTGCATCGATCCAGTCCACGGTATCGCCCACCTGCTCACCCAGCAGCGCTACCGCGGCACCCCGATGCCGCGCGCGCAGCGCATGCCACGCCTCCTGCCAGCCGGCATCGCCCTGGGCTGCCAGGTGCGCCAGTTCAATCAGCGCATCGGTAACCCCCTTCATGGCCGAGACCACGCTGACCTGCAACGACTCGGGGCGGGCCAGCAGCAGGCCGGCGACATGGCGATAGCGCTCGGCGTCGGCCACCGAGGTGCCGCCGAACTTGTGCACGACAGTGGACGGCGCGGCCAATGCGGACGCGGCAGGCGAATGGGCGGGAGCGATGGAAGACATGCAGACCTCGGTTGGAGGCCCCGTCGCATGCAGGTGGTCGAGTTTCCCCGTCACCTGGATGGTGCGGGGCCGTTGTTTTCGGGAGTTACACGAAGACGACGGGCCGCACCAGGGCAGTGGTGGCGGTGGTGGTGGTAATGGTGGTGGTGATGGCGACCGGCGCAGTCGAACGGCCCGCGGTAGCGGGGGCGATCAGGCGGGCGTTGGCGGCATCAAGGACCATGGCCTACAGAAAACACCGCCGCGATGGCCGCTGTCAAGTGTTGCGGCGCAATATTTCCATGCAGCGATCATCGGCCAACGTGCCGGCATTTGGTTGCAACTGAGACCAACAGGTGATCGTCGCCCTCAATGCGTCGATTCAGCCGACATGTTCGGTGATTGCGCGCGGCGTGCGATGCGCATGCGCGCACAACAGCACCCCGCCCACCAGCAGCACGATCGCCAGCAGTTCCAGCAGGCTGGGCCAGCGCCGCTGCCAGGCGAAGGCGTACAGCAGCGCGAACAGGGTCTCGAACACGATCATCTGCCCGGTCAGGGTCAGCGGCAGCAGGCGACTGGCCCGGTTCCAGAACGCATTGCCGAGGATCGAGGCGACCACCGCCACGCTGGCGCTGATGGCCCAGAACCCACCCCATTGCGCAGCCGTATGCGCCTGGTTGTGTCCACTGAACGCCATCGGCACCAGCAGCAGCGACAACCCGCCGGTGGGGACGCCGGTCAGCAGTGACCAGTCGTGGCTGGAAAGGTCGGGCCGCCGCGACAGCCAGCGGCTGTTGCCGATGGAATACAGCGCCCACGAGAACAACGCACCGAACGCGCACAGCAGGCCGATCAGGCGTTGCCGCCAAGGCGTGCCCAGATGCTCGGACATCAGCGCCTCCCAGCCGACCATCGCTACGCCGAGCACGCACAGCGCCAGCGCCGGCAGCAGCTGCTTCAACGGCACCGCACCCTGCTCGCGCACGCCCACCAGGGTGACCACGACCGGAATCAGGCCGACAATCAACGAAGCAGCGGCGCCACCGGCCCACTGCACCGCCGTGGCCAACAGCAGGAAGTACACCAGGTTGCCGGCCAGGCTGAGCCACAACAGGCCGATCCACTCGGCGCGACCGAGCTTCGGCGCCAGCCGCTTCCAGCGCGGCAGCAGCAGGACCACGGCGATCAGGCCATAAACCAGATAGCGGCCGGCGGAAAGCTGCAGGGCATTGAACGTGCTCAACACGGCGGGCGCGAGGAAGACCACGCCCCACAGCGCACCGGCGGCGATGCCATTGGCGATGCCCAGGGCAATCGGGTTGTTGCGCATTGCAGGTTCACAGCAAGAACGGGCCGCGCAGTGTAAGCGGCCCCTTGCCGACCGGTCTTGACCGAGGCTACTGCCGGTTCGCTTCCGCAGTGTTGGGTGTGGCTCGCCGCCATGCCGCCGGCGTCTGCCCGCATTCGCGGCGCAGCGCACGGGTCAGTGCACTCTGCTCGGAATACCCTGCGGCCAGTGCGATATCGCTGATCGATGCCGGGCTGACCCGCAACTGGTGCTTGGCCCAGCGCAGGCGGCTGGCACTGAGCCACGCCTGCGGGCTGAGCCCGAACTCACTCCGGAACACCGCATGCAGGCGGCTTTCGCTGATGCCGACAAAGGCAGCCATGCGCGCTACCGACCATGCCTGCCCCGGTATCGCCTCGACCGCAGCGCACAGGCCCTGCAGGCGCGCACCACTACCGGCAGGCGCGAAGACCCGCAGCAGTTCCGGCAGCAGCGCTGGCACAGGCCGGCCCGTCTGCACCTGGGCAAGCCGCTGCCGCAGCGACAGCGGGAGATGCAGCCAGCGCTGCCGGCACAGGTGCTCCTGGGTCGCGTCATCGAGCACGCCCGGCCCGCAGTCGACAATCACGAAACCATTGGGGCCGTCGGCCATCTGGTCGTGCGCCTCGCCGGCCGCCACGAATGCGCCCTGCAGCAGGTCAAGACGGCCGCCCCTGCCCTCCATCTCGAACTGCAGCTCACCCTGCAGCGGCAGCACCCACTGCGCATAGCCGTGGCGATCCAGGCCGGTGGCCTGACCGTAGTGCCGTAGATGGAAGATGGCGCCCATCCGAGCAGTCTGCGCG
>NZ_JBFTNR010000406.1:0-3854 GCF_056665995.1 Stenotrophomonas sp. 05L44_2 | reverse complement strand
GTGCAGTTCGACTTCGCCACGGGCGCCTTCCAGCACCTGCTGCTGGCCGGCGTGGACTACAGCCAGTACAAGGAGCAGCTGCAGCGGCTGGATGCCACCGGCACGCCCATCGACGTCTACGCACCGGTATCGACCGCCCCGACGGTACGTGGCTGGGAGCGCCAGCCGGACCAGGAGTCTTCCCAGCTGGGCGTATATGTGCAGGACCAGATCCGCTGGGCTGATCGCGTGTCGCTGGTGCTGGGTGCGCGTCGCGACCATGCTCGTTCGAAGACCGAAGGCCAGCCCAGCCAGACCGACGATGCCACTACCTACCGTGCCGGACTGATCGGCGACGTCGGCGGCGGCGTATCGCCTTACCTGAGCTACAGCGAATCGTTCCTGCCGGTGTCCGGCCAGGATCTGTTCGGCAATGCTTTCAAGCCGATGCGCGGACGCCAGGCCGAAGGTGGCATCAAGTGGCAACCGGCCCGCAACATGCTGTTGACCCTGGCCGCCTACCGCATCACCGAGACCAACCGCCAGACCAACGATCCGAACAACGTTCTGAACGTCGTCCAGACCGGCCAGATCCGTTCCAAGGGCGTGGAGCTGGAGGGCCAGTTCCAGTTCGCCAACGACCTTACGGTCACTGCGGCTTACGCGCGCAACGAAGCCGAAGTCAGCCGCAGCAACTTCGCACTGGAAGTGGGCGAACGCCTGAACGACACCCCGCAGGACCTGGCCTCGGCCTGGGTGTCCAAGGGCTTCCAGCTGGATGACGCCGCACGGATGAAACTCGGCCTGGGTGTCCGCCATGTCGGCAACACGGTGTCGCTGGGCAACGGCGGCCGCGTCATCACCCCCAGCTACACCCTGGCCGATGCGCTGGTGGAAGTGCAGGTGACCAACTGGACCTGGGCCTTGAACATCACCAACCTCACCGACAAGCGTTACTACGCGCCGTGCCGCACCTTCGGCGATTGTTTCGCCGGCTACCCGCGTGTGGTCACCGGCACCATCAGCTATCGGTTCTGAGCACGGCAACGGACGGCGACCGCCGCAGCAGCACATGCAGCAGCAGGGAGCTGCCGGCGGTCAGCGCCGACAACACGTGCAGCAGCTGCGCCAGCGCTTCGCCGCTGGCGCGCTGCAACTGCAGCGACGTTGACCCAGGCAGCAGCGGCTGGGCCGAATGCAGCGCACCGGTAGCCAGATAAACCGCGGCCTTGCCCACTGCCGGAGCGGATGCGCCCGGCAGGCGTTGACCGATGAGCGTCGCCAGCAATGCAGTCACCGCAGCAAGTGCGATGCCCTCGCCCGCTACCCGCACCGTGCCGAAGATTCCCGCCGCCATGCCCGCGCGTTGCACCGGCACTACGCTGACCGACAACCCGTCCATCAAGCCCCATGGCAATGCGGTGCCTGTACCGATCAGCACCAGCAGCGGGATCCATTGCGCCGGCAATGGATGTGCCGCCTGCCGCGACAGCAGATACAGCCCCAGCGCGCAGAGCAGCAACCCAGCCACACACAGGCGCGTGCTTCCCAGCCGGACGGCCCAGCGCGCAGCCAGCAGTGGCAGCACCAGCATCGGCGCGGACAGCGCCAGCATCTGCACGCCAACGGTGGCGACGCTCTGGCCATGCACGCCCAGCAACTGCAACGGCAGGACCACCAGCAGCACCACGTAGCCGAAGCAGGTTGCCACCGGCAGCAGCTGCACACCGACGAATGCCCGCTGTGCGAACAGCGAAAGATCGAGCAACGGCGCCGGATGCCTGCGCTCGATCAGCACGAACGATGCCGCCAGCAACACGGTCGCCAGCAATGCCCATCGCACCCGCGCTGCGTACAGGCCGAATTCGCCCAGCCACAACAGCGCCAATGTCAGCATGCTCAGTGTCAGGCTGAAAGCCAGCATGCCCGATACGTCCAGCTGCGCAGCCTGCCCGCGGCTCTCCGGCAGCACGCGGGCTGCCAGCGTGCACGCCAGCAGAGCCAGTACACCTCCGGCGGCAAACACGCTTCGCCAGCCCAGCGCCTCAAGCAGTACGCCTGCAAGTAGTGGCCCCAGCGCCAGGCCGGCACCGAAGGTCGTGCCCAGCAGGGCAAACACGCGCGTGCGGGCCTGGCCGTGCCACGCCTGCGCCAACGCGGCGCTGCCCGACGCCAATGCCGCCGCAGCGCCCACTCCTTGCAACCCGCGCGCCAGGTCCAGCCAGAACAGATCCGGCGCAAGGCAGACRAACATCGTCGCCAATGCGAAGCCGCCGCTGCCCAGCAGGAACAGGCGGCGCCGCCCATAGCGGTCCGCCAGCCCACCTGCCGCCAACAGCAGGCTGCCGAATCCGAGCATGAAGGCGTTGGTCACCCAAGCCAGCGAAGCGGGCGAACTGGCCAACTGGATGGCCAACACCGGCACCGCGACAGCGCCGGCCGAGAACGACAATGGCAACGCGAGTGCGGCCAGACACACCGACAACAGGGCCCAGCGCCGTTGCGCGGAGTGGGAATCGGTCAGAAAACGGGCCATCGCGGCCTCCTGCAAACGGGGCCATTGATGATGAACACGCCGCGATCCGGGAAAAACAGGCCCGCAGGCGTTTGATTACAGCCAGATGTTCCGCAATCATTCCGCCATGGACTCCATTTCCGCACTGCTGGCCTTCGTCCGCACCGCCGAGGCCGGCAGCATTGTCGGTGCCGCCCGGGTGCTGGGCCTGTCCGCTTCCGCAGTGGGCAAGCGGATCGCCCGCCTGGAGCAGGACCTGGGTACGCGACTGTTCCACCGCACCACGCGCCGCATGCACCTCACCGACGAAGGCGACCTGCTGCTGCAGCGCTGCCGCCGGGCATTGGATGAACTATCCGAGGCCCAGGCTGATCTTGCGCAACGCCAATTCGCTCCGCGCGGCCTGCTGCGGATTGGCCTGCCCACCATCGGCTACCGTTTTCTGCTGCCGGTGCTACCCGGCTTCCAGCAGCGCTACCCGCAGGTGCAGTTGGAACTTGATTTCAATGACCGCCTCGTGGATGTAGTCAGCGAAGGGCTGGATGCGGTGATACGCAGCGRTGAACTGGCCGATTCCAGCCTGATGTCGCGTCGCCTCGGCAGCTTCCACTTCGTGCTGTGCGCAGCGCCGGTGTACCTGCGAACACACGGCTGGCCACAGTCGCTGCCGGAACTGCGTTCACTGCAGGCGGTGCGTTTCCGCTTCCCGACCACCGGCACGCTGCAGCCCTGGAGCCTGCCCGGCGTGAATGGCGATGCCGGCGCTGCTCTGGCTACGGCAATGACCTGCAACAACATGGAAGCGCTGCTGGCCGCGGCGATCGGTGCCATGGGCGTGGCCTGGATGCCTGATTTCCTGGCGGCCGAAGCACTGGCCGATGGCCGGCTGCAGCAGGTGCTGCCGATGCTGGAACGGCAGCACGGACAATTCTCACTGCTGTGGCCGGGCAATCGCCACCCCAGCGCGCGCTTGCGGGTGTTCATCGATTACACGGCCGAACATCTGTTCGCCCGTCCCCGCTGAGCAGACAGATGCACCGCCCGCCGCCGCTCCCGCGCACGACGCGCATTGCCACCCCCGAGGCAAGCGCCATCAGCGCACTCGTGGCTGACCACGAACAGGCGGCGGGCGATGCGGGTTGGCGTACCGGACAACTCTGGGACTGACCGGCGGATCATTGTGATCCCCACACATCGCCCACCACGGACAGCGGGTCACGAGATCCGCAGGCGCCATCCGTGCGCCTGCCGATCACGTGCCAGAGTTGATTGTGGGACGCCAATCCCAGCCGGCCGATGATGGCCGACGGGGGCATGCTGATTGCTGTCGCCGAGGCGGTATGTAGGGGTTGTCCGCGCC
>NZ_JBFTNR010000405.1:0-3871 GCF_056665995.1 Stenotrophomonas sp. 05L44_2 | reverse complement strand
GGCTCTTCCTGCTCACTCCGCGACGACGTTCAGGTGCGTTAAAGTTGCCCGCGTAGGTGCCCCCCGCGTCGCGGTCAGGGGCAGCCGAAGAAGTGACGCATCAGGAGTCCACATCATGAGTGTTCCCGAGGGATTGGAAGGGAGTGGGCAAGGCCTGACGCGCAGAACCTTCCTGCTGGCCGTTGGCTCCGCTTCGCTGCTGGTTGCCTGCAACGGCAAGGCGCCAGCAACCCATGCCGGTGCCACGCCAGCGAAACGGACGGACGGCCGCTTTCTGCAACTCTCCCAGGCACTGACCGGCAAGTCCGACCTTGATCCGGCAACCGCCGGGCGCATCGAAACCGCCTTCGCCAAGCTGCATCCCGACATGCACGCCCAGTTCCCCGCACTCGCGGCGAAGGCGCAACAGGTGCAGGGCCCTGAAGCGCTGCTGGCGGCCGCTGGCGATGCACGGCCGACAGCGCTGGCCATCATCACTGCCTGGTACACCGGCAGCGTAGGCAAGGGGCCGCAGGCCATCACCGTTTCCTATCGCGATGCGCTGATGCAGCGCCCGGTGGACGACGGCCTGTTCCCGCCCACCTATGCACAAGGCGGTCCCGCATGGTGGACGGCCGAACCGCCGGCGGCGGTACGCGCGCACGGCTGAGCCTGCGCTTCCAGCTCTTTTCCCGTAATTGTTATGGATTCCCCTCATGAAAGCTCCGGTTTTCCGTGATGGCGACGCCGATGCCGATGTTGTGATCGTCGGTTCGGGCGTCGTCGGCGCATTGATCGCCCACCAGTTGGTTCGTGCCGGAAAATCGGTTCTTGTGCTGGAGGCGGGCCCCCGCCTGCATCGTTCCGACGTGGTCGAGAACTGGCGCAACGTCAGCTTCGAACGGCGCATCGGCAGTGATTTCCAGGGGCCGTATCCACAGTCACCGCTTGCCACCGCGCCGCTGTACTTCCCGGCCAATGACTACGTGGGCCTGACCGGCCCCGACGCCAGCAGCTTCCATCAGGGCTTCATCAAGGCCGTGGGTGGCACCACCTGGCACTGGGCCGCCTCGTGCTGGCGCCACCTGCCGGTGGACTTCAGGATGCAGAGTACCTRCGGGGTGGGGCGCGACTGGCCGATCAGCTACGACGACATCGAGCCTTATTACTGCCGCGCCGAGGAGGCGATGGGCGTCTCCGGGCCGAATGATCCGGACAAGCAGAGCCCCTCCGAGCGATCCAGGCCCTACCTCGCCGACATGATTCCCTGGGGCAACGGTGACAAGGTGTTCGCCGAGGTGGTCAATCCGCACGGCTACAACCTGGTGCCCATTCCGCAGGGTCGCATGGTCACGCCCTGGAACGACCGGCCCGCCTGCTGCGGCAACAACAACTGCCAGCCGATCTGCCCGATCGGCGCGATGTACAACGGCATCCATACCATCGAAGCGGCCGAGAAACTGGGTGCGCAGGTGCTGGCCGAAGCAGTGGCCTACAAGATCGATACCGACGCGCAGAACCGGGTCACGGCCATCCATTGGTATGACAACAACAAGGTCAGCCACAAGGCCACCGGCCGTAGTTTCGTGATTGCGTGCAATGCACTGGAGACGCCGCGTCTGCTGCTGCTCGCCGCCAATGAGCAGAACCCGAACGGCATCGCCAACAGTTCCGACCAGGTCGGGCGCAACATGCTCGACCATTCCGGTTTCCACTGCTCGTTCATTGCCGACAGGCCGATCTGGCTGGGCCGTGGACCGGCGCAGTCCAGCTGCATGGTTGGCCCGCGCGACGGCGCCTTCCGCTCGCAGTACTCGGCCACCAAGATCATCCTCAACAACATCAGCCGGGTGGCGATCGCCACCGACCAGGCGCTGAAGAAAGGCCTGGTCGGCGACGCGCTGGATGCGGAGATCCGCCGCCGTGCGGTCTTCGGCGTGGATCTGTCGATCAGCCTGGAACCCTTGCCGGATCCCAGCAATCGCCTGACGCTGTCCAAGACGCGAGTGGATGGCCACGGCCTGGCCTGCCCGGATATCCACTACTCGCTGGGCGACTACGCCCGCAAGGGCTATGACGAGTCCTGCAAGCAGTTGCGTCACATCGGCTCGCTGTTCAACGCCGAGGAATTCGTCATCACCACGGCGCTCAACGCCAACAACCACATCATGGGCTCGACCATCATGGGCGCGGATCCGCGCGATTCGGTGGTCGATGGCGATTGCCGCGCACACGATCATCCCAACCTGTGGCTCCCGGGCGGCGGCCCGATGGTGTCGGCCAGCGTGGTCAACAGCACCTTGACCATGGCCGCGCTTGCGCTGAAGGCAGCAGATGCCATCGAGCGTGCCGCATGAAGACCTTCTGCTCGCTTCTGCTGATGATGCTGGCTGCAGCCAGCCAATCCGCGCGCGCAGACGAGGTTGCCGAACGTGGGCGCTACCTCTCGGTCGCTGCGGACTGCGTGGCATGCCACACCAGCCCCAAGCAGGGCAAGCCCTACGCAGGCGGCTACGCGATTGCCTCGCCGCTGGGTGAGATATGGGCAAGCAACATCACGCCCTCCAGAAGCCATGGCATCGGCCTCTACAGCGAAGACGATTTCGCCAAGGCGGTACGCGAAGGCGTGCGCAAGGACGGCGCCCATCTGTATCCGGCGATGCCCTATACCTCATATGCCAAGCTGACCGACGAGGACATCCACGCGCTGTATACCTACTTCATGAAGGAGGTGGTGCCGGTCGATGAGGAAGCTCACGCGACCGAGCTGCCGTTCCCCTTCAGCATCCGCCAGTCCATGGCGGTGTGGAACCTGCTGTTCCTGGACAAGGAAACGTTCACCCCCGATGCGGGCAGGAGCGCGCAGTGGAATCGCGGCGCCTATCTGGTGGAGGGTCTGGCGCACTGCTCCAGCTGCCACAGTCCGCGCGGGCTGATGATGCAGGAGGTGGACGGCAAGGCCTTCGCCGGCGGATCGCTGGGTGACTGGTACGCCCCCAACATCACCTCCCACCCCACCAGCGGTATCGGGGCTTGGAGCGATGCCGAGCTGGCGCAGTACCTGAAGACCGGCCGCGTCGCCGGTAAGGCGCAGGCCGGCGGTGGCATGGCCGAAGCGGTGAGCAACAGCCTGTCCAAGCTGCAGGACGAGGACATTGCCGCCATCGTCGCCTACCTGCGCACGGTGCCGGCCGTGGCCGACCCTGATGCCACGCGGGCCGCCTTCGCGTGGGGAGACGCCGCCATGGCGCCGGGTGAGCAGCCGGTACGTGGAACGAGTGCTGCATTGGCCTCGGGCGGTGTGCTGTATTCGGGCCTGTGTGCAAGCTGCCACGGTTCGCGTGGCGAGGGCAGCAGGGACCGGTACTACCCCTCCCTGGTGCACAACACTACCGTCGGCATGACCCGCCCGCAGAACCTGATCGCCACCATCATCGGCGGCGTTGACCGCGATGTGCACGGCGAACACGCGTTGATGCCGCACTTCTCGAAAGGCTCGTTCGTACAGGACCTGAGTGACGCCGATATCGCAGCGGTTGCGACCTACGTGCGCACGCAGTTCGGGCCGGGCGAGCAGGTCACCGAGGCGCAGGTTGCGCTGACCCGTGCCGGCGGCGAGAAGCCACTTCTGGCGAAGATTGCACGCTTGTGGCTGCCGATGCTCATCCTTGCCGTGCTGGCGTTGGTAGGCATCGTGCTGCTGGTGCGACGCGCCTGGAAGACCCGAAAGGCGCGGAGGGCGGCCGCATGAATTTCGTATCCTTGACCGGCATCGGGCTGCTTGCCTTCGTCGTCAACGGGTCGGTGTCGGCTGCTGAATCAAGTGCCTCCGCCAAGCCCAAATCGGTCGACAGCGTCGCGCAGACACCGCTGAGCGCGGATTGGGCAGCGC
>NZ_JBFTNR010000404.1:0-3890 GCF_056665995.1 Stenotrophomonas sp. 05L44_2 | reverse complement strand
TGGTATCCCACTCCTGCAACGTCGTACGTTCGACCGAGCTGCCGACAGCTTCCACACGCTTCAACAAGTAACCTTGAGCGCTATAGTCGAAGTCGGTCAGATTGTCCTGGAAGTCATGGACCAGATCCGGGTATCCATTGGCGTCATAGCTCTGCTCCTTGTAACTGGCGGGGCAGTTCGGCGACGGATCACCCTTGGTCGATACCATCTTTCCGTCCTTGAACGTGTAAGTGGTGCTACGGCCAAGAGGGTTGATCACAGTGACATCAATATCGACGGGCCGCGTAAGGCTCGGCGCAGCGGCAGCCGTCATACCGAGAGCGCGCTCCATCGGCAGCGAGCCAACAGGCAGTGAGCGCGGCTGATAGCAGATGCGTGAACCGCCAGGGCGCTGTTCGCACCATCCACGCTCTTCATCGGCGCGGACACCCCCGGGTCGAGTCGGAGCGGGGGGCGGCAGCACCGGTTCGGTGCTGCGTACGGCGTAACTGAAGCGGAACCGTTCAATGCCACCATTGTGCTCCGTGCTGATGGCGCGCCGCTCCGCGTCGTACGCAAAAGTGGAATAGCGCACGCCATCAAAGGACTTGCCGGTCAGGGCACCCGGGAAGCGGGCATCTTCGTAGTGGTAGCTGATCGTCGTTGCTGGTGTGCCTGGCAGCGACGTGCTGGCGAGCCGGCCACGTCCGTTCCCGAACACGTTGGGGGTATAGGTGTAGCGATAGATGTTGCCGGCCGGATCGGTCACCTGGCTAACCTGTCCATTGGCCCAACCAAAGCTGACGCTACGTCCCGAGGAGTGGGTCACCTTCTGCAGGTAGCGGTCAGCATAGGAGAACGTCCAGCTCACGCCCTGCTCATTGCTGAGGCGGGTGATATAGCCCTCCGCGTTGTAGGTCTCCGTGCCGTTGTTTTCGTTTCGAAGCGCAAACGTGCCATCGCCGTTAGCGGAGAGATACGCGATGGGCTGGGCCTTGTCCTCATACCAGCGACCGCTGGCCGGATCCTTGAGGTACTTGATGCGGCGACCGTCGGGCCGTTGCACCCACGCCAGCTGATTTGCATCGGTGAATGCGAGTGAATAGTCAAAGTTGCTCAGCCAGTGATTGCCGAACAGTCCGGTTGCGCTCCWGTAGTGATTGTAGTTGCGCTGCAGAAACAGGCCCATTTCACCCTGACTGGCGAAATCAAGTTCTGGTTCAACCTTGTTGCCGCTGTAAAGCACGACGGGATTGCCCTTACGGCCATTGCAGTCCTTCTCCTTGTCATCGGTCGGCTGCTCCTTCGCGGTTTCGGTCGGAAATGAACCGCCGCCCCCGCCCATGCCGCCATCGAAGCCGCCTTGCATGCCTCCATCGATCGACCACCACAGGGGGTATTCAAAGTCCTCGACGGGCGGCTTGACCGTGATCCGCTCCAAGTCCGTCGGCGGCGTCTTGGCGCCGGCACCGAACAAGGACAAGGGGGTGAGAAGCAAAGCAAGGCACAGCGACATACGTGTCTTCAGGAGCGTCATGCTCTTCCATTTCCGTGGTAATCGTTGCAGGCTAGACAACGTGTGAACCGTTAACAATGGGTTCATTTTCACTGAGTGTAACGGTTCTTTCACGTGTTGCAATTGGCCTCAACGCGGCGTCATATCCATACGCCCCGTAACTTCCTAGAACAACGACCCCTGCAGCGAATCCTCGTGCGGCGGCAGCGGGCGTAGGAACCGGCTGCAATCCAGCTTCGGCCAATGGCTGTTCTGCGCGTTGAAGCCCAGGCGTTTGCGCGCCAGCTTGAAGCGATTGCTTAGCAGCTCTGCGTAAACACCCTGGCCGCGCATGCGCGTGCCGAACTGACTGTCGTAATCCTTGCCGCCGCGCAGCTGCTGGATGGTGCTCATCACATGCGCGGCGCGATCGGGATGATGGGTGTCCAGCCAATCGCGGAACAGCGGTGCCACTTCCAGCGGCAGGCGCAGCAGCACGTAGCCTGCAGTGCTGGCGCCGGCGTCGTGCGCGGCTTCCAGCACGGCTTCCAGTTCGCTGTCGTTGATCCACGGAATCACCGGCGCAACCATCACGCCCACCGGAATGCCCGTCTCGTGCAGACGCTTCATCGCACGCAGCCGCGCATGGGGCGCCGAGGCGCGCGGCTCCAGCTTCGCCGACAGATGCGGATCCAGCGATGTCACCGAGAAATGCACGCTGACCAGGTTCTCCGCCGCCAGTGGTGAGAGCAGATCGATGTCGCGCTCGACCAGCGCATTCTTGGTGATCAGCGAGAACGGATGCTTCGTCTCCAGCATCACTTCGATCAGCTGGCGGGTCAGCTTGAACTTGCGTTCAATCGGCTGGTACGCGTCGGTGTTGATGCCCAGCGCGATCGGTTGCGGCACGTAGCCCGGCTTCGACAGTTCCTTGCGCAGCAGCTGTGGCGCGTTGGTCTTGGCAAACAGCTTGGTCTCGAAGTCCAGGCCAGGCGACAGGTTCAGATAGGCATGCGAAGGGCGGGCGAAGCAGTAGGAGCAGCAACACTATATGTGTTTGAGGGGAAGTGTTCAGCGCAACCCCTATCGAACTGGTGCTCTGTCAAGGCTAACGCGGCTCAGGATAGAAATTCCCCCCTAGCCCATGGCGATGAAGGGGAGGTTAGCGTTCCGACTAATGCGGCGAGGACTCAGGGGCACTGTATTGGCGCCGTTGAGCGCCCGACGGCCCGTGAGTGGCCGGGCTAAAACATCGTTTGGTCAGCGTACGCTTCCGGCCAAAAGCGGACACTGCCAAACGCCTGAACTAAGCCGAGCCATCAGGCGGCTTCGGCTTGGAATCGTTAGATGCCGTCACCTGTTCCCTCCGTGACGGCCGCTTTGAGGAGGGGCTTGAGCAGGTTCGCAAAGGTGATCAACGCCGCAAGGGTACTGACGAGCACTTACTTCGGCGCGCAGCTTGGTGGGAACAGGATCGGTTGGACCTCATTTGCAGCATTGAGCGCATGTTTCATTGTCATTGGCTCAATGTAGGTATCAACTATCTGTTGGGTAATGCGGAAATCTCCCCACTCATGCGCGCATTGATTGCGCAGCTTGTTGAGAAGGCGAGTATCAATGAATTGTTAGACATCAGTGCAAAGCACATGTGCCTTATAGATGGCATGCTGCCTTTCAGCGCCTGCTGCAAAGTGAGGTAGTTCAGCCAACAAGCGATCCACGAGAGGTGCCGGTTCTGGTAGAGGCCGAAACCCAATACCCTCCCACGCCCGCATGCTTGAAGGTGCCATAGCCTGAAGCTGGAACTCCAATGAAGTGAGGTTTGCGAAGTATGGCTCTGGCAGATAGCTACGAGGTATGGATACGTAGCTCGCCCCACAGTGCTTACGAATAAAGGCGTTTCTCAGCTTCTTTGCTGCGTCCGCATCTGTGGCGGACTGCTCGCGAGCGGCAGCTGGGTGATCAAGCTTCTTGCAGTAACGCCACATACGGCCGGTGCAATACGCTTGCGTGAACTTGTGGCTGCGACCTTCGCTGCCAGTGGCGTGCTTGCTGTAAATCCTGGTGCGGAATCCCTCGGTGGCTTTTGGTGTGCTACCGATGTACCGGATTTGTCGTTCATGGTCCCAAAGAGCGTAGATACCGAACTCTTCTGGGAGGTCTGCGAGATTGATTGGCACGGATCGTGTCAGTCTTTCAAAGATACTTCGGCTGTCCACCATCTCCCCCTGCTGCCTAACTACCTTGTAGCCGGATCCCTGAGTCCGGTTACACGACTTATCCACATACCACCATATGGTGGGCTATCCCCGCTGACAGCGGCTCGATCTTAGGGCTGCTGGGTCCGGCTGACAAGCCGAGGCATAGCCGGACCCAGCAAGCAGACCAGGCCGCATTTCAAGAGCAGTGGACAAGC
>NZ_JBFTNR010000403.1:0-3890 GCF_056665995.1 Stenotrophomonas sp. 05L44_2 | reverse complement strand
CATTGGTTTCGTGTTGTTCCTGACCCCGGTCGATTCGGGCACGCTGATGATCGCCAACCTGTGTACCCGGCGTGTCGATGATGGCGTGGAGGATGGGCATGACGCGCCGATCTGGCTGCGCGTGTTCTGGGCGGCGGGTATTACCGTGGCCAGTGTCGGCCTGTTGCTGGCCGGCAACTTCAGCGCGATGCAGACGGCGGTGGTGCTGTGCGGCCTGCCGTTCTCGTTCATCCTGGCGTTCTACATGTGGGGCCTGCTCAAGGCGCTGCGTACCGACCCGGACGCGCCGCGGCGGTAGGTGGCGCCGGGCCGCCACGCCCGGCGAGCAGCAAAGAAAAGGGCCGGATCTTTGAGGATCCGGCCCTTTTGTCTTGTCGCAGCCAGGCATGGCCTGGCTCTACCTACGCAGTACGTTCGATCAACGTGCAGCCAGCTGGCGCAGCACGTACTGCAGCAGGCCACCGTGGCGGAAGTACTCCACTTCCTTCGGGGTCAGCAGCATCACCGAGACTTCGAAGGTCTTCTTCGTGCCATCGGCCTTGGTCGCGGTGACCGTGGCGCGCTTGCTGGCGCCATCCTGCAGGCCGGTGACATCGATCACTTCCGAGCCATCCAGACCCAGCGACTGTGCGTTTTCGCCGTTGCGGAACTGCAGCGGCAGCACGCCCATGCCGACCAGGTTGGAGCGGTGGATGCGTTCGAAGCTTTCGGCGATGACCGCCTTCACCCCCAGCAGCAGGGTGCCCTTGGCTGCCCAGTCGCGCGACGAGCCGGTGCCGTATTCCTTGCCGGCCAGTACCACCAGCGGCACCTTGTCGGCCTTGTACTTCATGGCCGCATCGTAGATCGCCAGCTTCTCCGGCTGGCCACCGCCGGCCGGGTAGTACAGGGTGTTGCCGCCTTCTTCGCCACCGAACATCAGGTTCTTGATGCGGATGTTGGCGAAGGTGCCGCGGACCATCACGTCATCGTTGCCGCGGCGGCTGCCGTAGCTGTTGAAGTCGGCCGGCTGCACGCCGCGCTCCTGCAGGAAGCGGCCCGCCGGCGAATCCTTCTTGATGTTGCCGGCCGGGGAGATGTGGTCGGTGGTGATCGAATCGCCGAACAGGCCCATCACCCGCGCGCCGTGCACATCATCGATGCTGCCGACCTGCATGGTCATGCCATCGAAGTACGGCGGGTTCTTGATGTAGGTGGACGCATCGCTCCATTCGTACAGGTCACCGTCCGGTGAGGCGATGGTGTTCCAGCGGGTATCGCCCTTGAACACGTCGGCGTAGTTCTGCTTGAACATCTCCGGGCCGACGGTGGCGGCGATGACGTCGCCGATCTCCTTGTTGCTTGGCCAGATGTCGCGCAGGTACACCGGCTGACCATCGCTGCCGGTGCCCAGCGGTTCGGTGGTCAGGTCGATGTCGGTGGTGCCGGCGATGGCGTAGGCCACCACCAGCGGCGGGCTGGCCAGGTAGTTCATCTTCACTTCGGGGTGCACGCGGCCCTCGAAGTTGCGGTTGCCCGACAGCACCGAGGTCACCACCAGATCACCACTGGCGATGCCGGCACTGACTTCGGTCGGCAGCGGGCCGGAGTTGCCGATGCAGGTGGTGCAGCCATAGCCCACCACGTAGAAGCCGATCTTCTCCAGCTCGGTGAGAACGCCGGCCTTTTCAAGATAGTCGGTGACCACACGCGAGCCTGGGCCGAGCGAGGTCTTGACCCACGGCTTGCGGTCCAGCCCCTTGGCGGCCGCGTTGCGGGCCAGCAGGCCGGCGCCGATCATCACCGCCGGGTTGGAGGTGTTGGTGCACGAGGTGATGGCGGCGATGACCACCGCACCATCCTTCAGCCGCACCTTCCTGCCGTCCATCTCGATGTCGGCGTAGCCCTTGGCCAGCTGCTCGTTGCCCACTGCGGCGCCGCCGCCTTCATTGACGAAGGTGGAGACATCCTCGCTGCGCTTGTCGCGGTTGGCGGTCATGCCGACTAGCGCGTCGCGGTAGTTCTTCTGCACGTCTTCCAGCAGCACGCGGTCCTGCGGGCGCTTGGGGCCGGCCAGCGAGGGCTTCACCGTGCCCATGTCCAGTTCCAGCGTGGTGCTGTACTGCGCATGCGGGCTGTTGGCGTCGTGCCACAGGCCCTGCGCCTTGGCGTAGGCTTCGACCAGGGCGATCTGCTCTTCGCTGCGGCCGGACAGGCGCAGGTAGGTCAGCGATTCGTTGTCGATCGGGAAGATGCCGCAGGTGGCGCCGTATTCGGGGGCCATGTTGCCGATGGTCGCGCGGTCGGCAAGTGGCAGGTGCTGCAGGCCGTCGCCGTAGAATTCGACGAACTTGCCGACCACGCCGAGCTTGCGCAGCATCTGGGTGACGGTCAGCACCAGGTCGGTGGCGGTGGCGCCTTCGGGCATACGGCCGGTCAGCTTGAAGCCGACCACCTGCGGAATCAGCATCGACGAAGGCTGGCCGAGCATGGCCGCCTCGGCTTCGATGCCGCCCACGCCCCAGCCGAGCACGCCGATGCCGTTGATCATCGTGGTGTGGCTGTCGGTACCGAACACGGTATCCGGATACGCAACGGCCTTGCCGTCCTTGTCCGCGGTCATCACCACGCGGGCCAGGTTTTCCAGGTTCACCTGGTGGACGATGCCGGTGTTGGGCGGCACCACCTTGAAGTTGTCGAAGGCCTTCTGGCCCCAGCGCAGGAAGCCGTAGCGTTCCTGGTTGCGCTGGAATTCAATCTTGCCGTTGAGGTCCAGTGCGTCGGGCTTGCCGAACACATCCACCTGCACCGAGTGGTCGATGACCAGTTCGGAGGGAATCAGCGGATTGATCTGTTCGGGGCGGCCGCCGAGCTTGACCACCGCATCGCGCATCGCGGCCAGGTCGACCACGCAGGGCACGCCGGTGAAGTCCTGCAGGACCACGCGCGCGGGCATGAAGGCGATTTCGGTATCCGGTTCGGCGCTGGGCTGCCAGCGGGCGACGGCCTCGATGTGATCCTTGCCGACGGTGACGCCGCCATCCTCGTGCCGGAGCAGGTTCTCCAGCAGGATCTTCATCGAATAGGGCAGGTGGGAGATGTCGAAGCGCTGGCCCAGCTTGGGCAGGCTGAAGTAGTCGTAGGTCTTGCCGCCGACGTCCAGCTGGCTGCGGGTGGAGAACGAATCGCTCATGCGGGATGACTCCTCTTGCGGATGGCTTGCAGTGGCCCGCATGGGCGGGCCTGCTTGCGTTTGCCGGTGGCACTCCGGCCCCGGATCCTGCCCAGTATCGGCGATCCAGCGCCCGGCAATGACCCGGCAGGCTTGGAACGCAAGGTTACAGCGGTGTGTGTAGCCTTCGTGTCAGCGTGTGCATCGTTTTTGCGCCAGCCCGCACGCAGACGGGGCGCTCATGGGCGCCCCGTCCAGGAATGCATCGGCTGCAGGACTTACTTGCCGTTGGCGGCATCGATCAGCGGATTGCCGGTCTTGCCGACAGCGTTGCTCTTGGACTTGGCCGTCAGCACGCCCTGCTTGTTGAACTCCAGTACGGTCGCTTCCTGGATGTTCTTGCCGAAGCTCTTGATCTTCACGAAGTCGTAGTACCAGACCTGGGTGTCGCCCAGCTGTTCGCGGCGGCCGGGGGCGCCGAACTTCTCACGGATGTTGTCCTGGGTGGTCTTGCCCACTTCCAGGGTGTCCATCTGCTGCTGGGTGATCTCGATGCCGGTGGTGTAGGCGCCGAACGGGTTGGCATGGGCGGAGGTCGTCGAAACGGCCAGCGGGGCTGCGAGGATCAGGGCAAGGGCGAGCGCGCGCATGAAACTTCCTTATTTATGGAGCGGATAGGTGCGGTTGGACGCCGGGGCGTCCAGCCGGGGCACAGCAGGGCTGCTGGGCGAGTCTAACC
>NZ_JBFTNR010000402.1:0-3893 GCF_056665995.1 Stenotrophomonas sp. 05L44_2 | reverse complement strand
GTTGAACACATTGACCACCGACAGCGACAACCGCGAGTGATCGTCGAAGCGGTACTGCAGCGAAGCGTTGTAGCGGTAGGTCGCCTTGATCCACGGGCTGTCGCCGCTTTCCTCGTCGAACACCTGGTCGTAGCTGTCCGAGGTCGGCAGCTTGCCCAGGCGCGAGCCGTACACGGTGGCCGACCAGGCGTCCTTTTCCCAGGTCACGCTGACGCTGGTCTTGGTGCGGGGAATATCGAAGCCGCTGTTGATCGCGAACTGGTCTTCGGTCACATCGCCGGCATAGCGCTGGAAGTCATGCTTCTTCACCCAGGTGTGGGTGCCATTGAAGATGAAGTCGCCGATGCCGGTCTGCAGGCGGTAGCGCAGGCCGACGTCGATGCCGGAGGTGGACTCGCGCGCCACGTTGATCGGATTGACGTGCACACCGTACAGACGGCCGTCGGCGGTGCGGGTGATGCGGGCCAGAGCATCCACGCAGGTCGGCGAGCCGATGTCGGCGCTGCCCAGCCGGCAGTTCGCTTCGCTGGCCAGGATCGTACGCACGTCCATGTCCTGCACCTGGTCGCGCATGTCGATGTTGAACCAGTCGGCCGACAGGTCCAGGCCGGCGGCCGGCGACCACACGAAGCCCGCGCTCCAGGAGGTGCTGGTTTCCGGTTCCAGCTCGCGGTTGCCACTGCGGCTGCGGATCACGTTGCGCTCGTAGTCGGCGCAATCATCGGCGGCGTCGGCGCGGCAGTTGTACAGATCTTCCGCGCTGGTCTCGTCGTTGCCCGGGCCGGCGAATACATAGTGCAGGTCCGGCGCACGGAACGCGGTGCCGTACGAGCCGCGCACCAGCAGCGTGTCGATCGGGCGCCATTCCAGGCCGCCGCTCCAGGTCGCCTTGCCGATGGTGTGGCCCGAATAGCGGTACTGGTCGTAACGGCCGGCCACGCTCAGGTTGACCGTCTCATGCAGCGGCATGCGCAGCTCGGCGGCAGTCGCCCAGCGGTTGCGCGAGCCCTTGCCGTCCGAATCCTTCCAGCTGTAGTAGTAATAGCCGGTCGCCAGCGGGTCCGGGTTGAGCGCGTAGGCCTGCTGGCCCACTTCCACCGTCGCGGCAAAGCCGGCATCGCCGCCGGGCAGGGTGAACAGCGACCCATTGGTCAGGGTCAACGCAGCCGTCTCGGTACGCGACTTCGGCGTATAGGTGGTGCGTGCGGCGATCGAATCGTACTCGGCACGGGTCAGCGGCCGGTACAGGCGCGACGGATCGGCGTTGTAGATCGGGAAGCCGTCCTCGTCCTCGCCCAGCTGCGGGCCCAGGAACAGGTCGTTGGCCTTGGATGCGATGATCTGCGCCCAGCTGATCCGCGACTGGTACTGCGAATGGCTCAGTGCTGCTTCGTAGTCCCAGTTGCTGGTCAGGTTGCCCTTGAAGCCGGTGGTCACGCTGAAGGTCTTCTGCGTGCTGCGCACCATCGCATTGTCCAGCCCGCCCATTTCCTCGGGCGAGAACTGGCGCTGCCAGAACTCGATCTCGCCGGTGGCTTCATTGTTGAAGTAACCCGACTCATCACCGTCGGCGRCCATGCGGCCCCACTTGGTGACATCGCGCATCAGCGACATCGTGTGGTAGCCCAGCTGCACGTCGGCGAACCACTGCTGGCCGTTGTCGAAGTCGTAGCTGAGCGAGGCATAGCCGTTGGCGCCGCGGCGCTTGCTGAGGATCGTGCCGTAGCCGATCGAGCTGTCGCTGCCGCAGTAGTAGCCGTAGCGCGGACGGAACGCGCGGTAGGTGCTGCCCTGGTTCTGCCCGGCCAACGCCTCGCAGGTCGCCGCGCCCGGGTCCAGGTAGTCATCGTTGTAATCGGTGCGCAGGTAGGAACGACGGGCGATGCGCGCGCCTTCGGTCGGGCCGTCCTGCGTCGAGTCCTGGATGTCGCGGTCGTAGGCCCACAGCGGCGTCTGCGACTGCAGTTCGACGCTGTACACCGCGTTGAAGTTGCCGCTGCTGAAGCCGCTGGCCAGACTCATGTCGAACGACTCACCACCGCCTTCGGTGGTGGTGCCCATGCGCATGTCGATGGTGGTGCCATCGGCCTTCTTCTTCAGGATGAAATTGACCACGCCGGCGATTGCATCCGAGCCGTAGATCGCCGACGCGCTGCCGGTCAGCACTTCAATGCGATCGATCATGCCCAGCGGAATGTTGGACACATCGGTGAAGTTGCTGCGGCCCTTGAACGGCATCGGGAAGTCGGCGATGCGACGGCCGTTGACCAGCACCAGGGTGTGGTTCGGGCCCAACCCGCGCAGGTCGACCTGCTGCGCACCCGGCGAGAAATCGGCCCCTCCGGAGGACTGCTGGCTCTGCGTCTCACCGCCGTTCTGGGTCATCGCGCGCAGCACGTCCGGCACGGTGGTGAAGCCGCTGGAGCGGATCTGCTCTGCGTTGATGACAGTGATCGGCGCCGGTCCTTCCACCTGGGCGCGCGGGATGCGTGAGCCGGTCACCTGCACCGCATCCAGCTGTTGTACCGAAGAGGAAGCGGGAGTCTGTGCCGCCGCCGAAGCAGCAACGCCCATCAACGCCAGCTGGATCGACCACGCCATCGCCTGTCTACGCATGAGAAATTCTCGGAAGTAATGCCGGCCCACAGAGGAGGGGCCCTGTCCCCCATTCACATTTCAGGAATGGGCGCGCGCATTTAACGCCTTTTTCATGTCCTTGACTACTGGGGATATGTCTGGCAAAGAGTGAAAACGGTTGCAGGTCGTTTTTGTTCAGGGAGATCAAAATGCGACGCCTTCGCTACGGGCTGCGTGGCCCGCTCATCGCCTTGCTGCTGTCGGCGCTCTTCTGGTCATGGCCAGCGGCGGCACAGGAACTGATGGACCCGGGCTTCGCCTACTACGAAGTGGGCGATCTGGATGCACCGCGGCCTGGCCCGCGAGCGCCCGCGATGATGCTGATGGGCGGTGGCGAATGGGTGCCTGAAGCCTTCCAGTGGTGGCTGCGCCAGGCCGGCAATGGCCGTGTGCTGATCCTGCGCGCCTCCGGCACCGATGAGCTGCAGGACCGTCTGTACCGGGAGATTGGCGGCACCACCGCCGTGCAGACCCTGGTGTTCGACAACCGCCGCGGCGCCGATGACCCGGCCGTGCTGCGGGTCGTGGCTGCGGCCGATGCGATCTTCATCGCCGGCGGCGATCAGTCCCGCTACATCCGCTTCTGGAAAGGCACCGCGCTCAATCGCGCGCTGAATGCCCACGTGCGCGCCGGCAAGCCGATTGCCGGCACCAGCGCCGGGCTGGCCATCCTCGGCGGCTACGCCTATGGCGCGCTGGACGGCGGCAGCATCGATTCGGCCAGCGCCATGGCCGACCCGATGGGCGAGGCGGTGACCCTGGACCGCGGCTTCCTGCAGTTGCCCTACCTGCAGCGGGTGGTCACCGACACCCACTTCGACAAGCGCGACCGTCTCGGTCGCCTGATCGTGTTCGTGGCCCGCGCCGCGCATGACAGTGGTGACCCGGACATGGTCGGCATCGGCGTCGACGAAGACACGGCCCTGTGCGTGGAGCCTGACGGCCAGGCCCAGGTCTACAGTGCCGACGGCGAAGGCAAGGTCTGGGTGGTCAGCCCCGGACGCGATGCCGACCGGCTGGTGGAAGGCGAACCGCTGCGCTTCCATGCGGTGCCGGTCACCGTGGTTGCCAGCGGCAGTCGCATGCGCCTGGACGACCTGCAGGCCGACGCGGCCTACCAGGCTTTGGCTGAAATCAGCGATGGCGAGATTGAAGTCGTCCGCCAATGATCCGGTAGCGCCGGGCCATGCCCGGCGGATGCCGCCGCGCTGTGCCTTCCACCAGGCATGGCCCGACGCTACCGTGCAATCCAATCC
>NZ_JBFTNR010000401.1:0-3896 GCF_056665995.1 Stenotrophomonas sp. 05L44_2 | reverse complement strand
GTTTGACGAAGCGTCAGCGAAGGGGCGACGGCAAGAGGACGGATACCCTGCACTAGCATATTCTGTACAGTGAAGACGGCGGAACGGACTGCCGGGCGACTACGGATAAGGAGAAGCCATGCGCGTTGCACGTGTCGAGATTGAGAACTTCCGAGGTATCCGCAGCGCTACCCTTTACTTCGCCGGGACTACGGTCCTCCTCGGTGACAACAACACCGGCAAGTCCACCGTTTTTGAGGCAATCGAGCTGGCCATTGGCTCTGATCGACTGGCCCGGCAGCAGGTGATTGACGAGCACGACTTCTTCGGCGGGGCCTACCAAGCCGCTGGCGACGAGCCAGCTCCCAGAATTGTTATCGAGGCTGTAATTGCCGATCTGGACGCCGAGCACTGCCAGCGCTTCCGGGCACACCTAGAATTTTGGCGTGAGGCAGATAAGCGGCTGCTGGGACCTGGCGAAGCTCAGCAAGTTGCCCAAGAGGGCGTCGTGCCCGCAGTCCGCGTCCGATTTGAGGGGAAGTACGATCCAGATGGGGACGAGTTCGAAGCCAAAACCTGGTTTGCCGTGCCCAGGTCGGAGGATGGGAAGGCTACGAGTGAATGTCGCTCCGGTGACAAGCGCGAGTTCGGCTTCTTGCATCTTCGGGCCCTTCGCACTGGTTCGCGGGCGCTCTCGATGGAACGCGGCTCGCTTCTCGACATCATCCTGAGAACCTACGAGGTCCGGACGAAAATGTGGGAGGGGCTGCTCGACAAGCTACGCCCTCTGGATGTTGTCGGCGCCGAAGATGAGGAGTTTGGGCGAATTCTTGATGCCATTCAGGAAGCCATGCGAGACATCGTGCCCGGAGAATGGGCACATGCTCCGCATCTGCGAGTTTCTGAGTTGACACGCGAGGATCTTAGGCGAGTGCTGAAATCATTCCTGGCAACGGGTGTCGAGGGCTACGCCGCTCCGTTCCAGCATCAGGGCTCTGGCACGATCAATGCCTTGGTTCTCTCAATGCTTGGTCTTATCGCAGAGCGCCGCCGGGGACGTGTGATCTTTGCCATGGAGGAGCCCGAACTTTCGCTGCCACCTCATGTCCAGCAACGCGTTGTCGACAAGGTCCGCGGGCTTGCCTCACAGGCGCTTTTCACTTCGCACTCGCCTTACGTGATCGAGCAGTTCGAGCCTGAGCAAATGACGGTTATGCGGCGGGATCTGACTGGCGTGATGTCAGCAACACCTGTTTCGCTTCCGGCCAACCTGAAACTGAAGCTCTTTCGCGACGGCTTCCGCACCCGCTTCTGTGAAGCGCTACTCGCCCGTCGCGTCGTCGTTGTTGAAGGAAAGACGGAGTTCGTCGCATACAGCGCAGTCTCCCGGCGCATCGCATTCCTCGCGCCCGATCAGTTCAAGCGGCTTGACTCGCTCGGCTGGGTGCCATTCGACGCTGGTGGCGAGACCAACGTTGCCTCATTCGCTGCTTTCTTCCGTCAGCTAGGAAAGACAGTCGCAACTATCTTCGACCAGCAGTTGGCAGGTGCACGCGCGGCGATCGCGGCGTCATGCGATCGGGCCTTCGAGCAGCCCTATGCGGGTTTCGAGCATTTGCTAAGAGCGGAGATTCAAGTCGATATGCAGAGCTGGTTCGTCAAATGGCTAGTAGGCAACCAAGAGTGGCCACATGCATTGGCAGGCATTGTTCCTCCCGAAGGCAGTCCGAATGAGGCTTATGTAGAGCCATTCATCACATTGATGCGCCATAAAAAGGGAGATGACTACCTGACACTGTTCTTTGATCAGTGCCAGGTTGGGCATATGCCAGCCTCCATCGTTCACACACTACGCAGCCTGCGCGAGATGGTAGAACGCCCGGCTGCGCCCCCCGCCCTGCCCCTCCCCTTCATCGTGCCGCCCGTGGCGCTATAAAGGGGAGCGTAATGGCCATTGTTCTCTGCGACCAACGGCGGCGCCTTCTCGCGACTGAGGGGCATATCGCGCTGCGAGGGGGGGGCGGCTCAGGCAAAACCACCATTGCGCTCGCTAAGGCGTGTGAAGAACTGGCAGCGGGTCGACTTGGCAGCACGGGTAAGTCTCTGTTCATCAGCTTTGCGCGCGCCACTGTAGCGCGTGTTGCTGAGCAAGCAACTGCATCGCTGCCGCGAGATCAACTGACTCGCATCGAAATCAATACCTACCACGGCTTCGCTTGGTCGATCTTGCGAAGTCATGCATACCTGCTTGGCGTACGCCCTGGAGTATCGCTACTCCTTCCAGCTCACGAGCGATCGCGTCTAGCGGGTGTCCCCGACCAGAACCGCGCACGCGAGCTACGGCGCCTGTTCGAAGAAGAAGGGCTGGTCGCGTTTGATCTCTTCCCAATCCTTCTCGCTGAGCTACTCGACCTGCTCCCCGTGGTTGCGCGCGCCATTGGCGACGCCTATCCGGTAATCATTCTCGATGAGTTCCAAGACACGAACGCAGAGGAGTGGGCAATGATCCGTCGTTTGGGGCGGCATAGCACCCTGATCGCCCTTGGTGACCCCAAGCAGCGCATCTATGATTTCAAGGGTGCCGATCCCAGGCGCTTCGATGATTTCATCGAATCCTTTCAGCCTTCGGTCTTTGACTTTCAAGGCGAGAACAACCGTAGCGCGGGGACAGACATCACGCAATTCGCCGATGCAGTCATCAGCGGTAACTACCGGGCTGAACCCTATGCCGGAGTTTCCATTGTGGGCTACGGTGGCCAGAGTCTTCACCCGCTGAAAGAACGCGTCCTTCGCACCGCAGGTAGATATCGCCGCCGATCTGAATGGTCAATCGCGGTGCTCGTTCCGACAAACAAGCTCGCAGTCAACGTCTTTGATTACATGAGAAGGGAGGCCAATGGCCTGCCGAGCTATCCGGTTGATATCGCAGTATCGATGGAGGGGCCGATGYTTGCGGGCATGGTCATTGCGTTGCTGCTGGAACCACGGGCCCCAAATGGATCCGTCGGCGCTGACGTCTTGGAAGCAATGGCACTTCTGGAAACAGGTCGCAAAGAACGTGCGTCTGCGACTTCGATCGAAACAGCTCGAAAGCTCCGGGATCGAGCCTCAAGAGTCCGCCTACGCGGTGATGCCGGCTACGGCCGGGCAGTTGGAGCCGGCGTCCGCCAACTGGTTGCTGAGGTTGAAGCTTTCGCGTTGAGTGGTGACCCATTCGCTGACTGGCTGTCCATTCGCAACCTTATGGCAGGTAACGCCAGGACAGAAATTCAAGCAGTAGCCGCAGAGGCACGACACATGAGGTTATTGCGCCGCGGAACACAGATCGAGACCCGCCTGGCGGAGGCGTGGCGCGTTCATGGCTCCTACTTCAATGCAAGAGAACTTCTGCGCGCCGCTCTGGTGGAGGATCAGTTCGCTGCTAACTCACGAACTCAGCAAGGCGTCATTGTCATGACGATCCACAAGGCCAAGGGAAAGGAGTTCGACGAAGTGCTTGTATTCGAGGATTTGTACAATCGATACCTTCGCACTAATGGTGCTGACCCAGAGCGGTCAGCACGTTTCAATTTGCATGTTGCTGCGACGCGCGCGCGCTCCGCTGTTGCGATCATGACGCCATCTAGGGACCCTTGCCGCCTACTCCCGCTCATCTAATAATTAAGGCAATGGATGCCTTAAAAGCACATAGCGGCGTACTCTCGATAAATCCTCGCAACCTACTTCTTCACGGTTGAGGCCGTGCTCGGCTGACAGCTGTCGCATACCAATGACTGGTCTTGAGTGGTAATCATCGGCGGTGATTCGATCTTCCTCCAACTATTCATACTTCTTATATTGGCATTGTTTGATACGCTAGTGACCAGCTGGATCAGCTCCATAGCAACGACTGCACCCGCAAACGGTTGATATCCGGA
>NZ_JBFTNR010000400.1:0-3903 GCF_056665995.1 Stenotrophomonas sp. 05L44_2 | reverse complement strand
CTTGGACATCGGAGCAATCTCGGTCACGCGGACGACATCGCCTTCCTTGCAGGCGTTGTCGGCATCGTGGGCGTGCAGCTTCGTCGAGCGCTTGATGTACTTGCCGTACAGTGCGTGCTTGACCTGACGCTCGACCAGGACGGTAACCGTCTTGTCCATCTTGTTGCTGACGACACGGCCTTCGACCGTGCGCAGCGCTTTGTTTTCAGTATTGTCGCTCATAGCGGCCATCCTTACTTCGTGCTGCCGAGCAGGGTCTTGACGCGAGCAATTTCGCGACGCACCCGGCGGATGTCGTGTGTCTTCGGCAGCTGGCCGGTGACCTGCTGCATACGGACAGAGAACTGTTCCTTACGCAGGTCGATCAGGTGGGCCTTGAGGTCGTCAGCCGACTTTTCACGGAGAGTTTTGATATCCATCAGCGCACCGTCCGGGTCACGAAAGTGGTGGTGACCGAGAGCTTGGCAGCGGCCAGGCGGAACGCCTCGCGTGCCACTTCCTCGGTAACACCCTCGATTTCATAGATCATGCGGCCGGGCTGGATCTGGGCCACCCAGTATTCCACGTTGCCCTTACCCGAACCCATTCGAACTTCGATGGGCTTCTTGGTGATGGGCTTGTCGGGGAACACTCGGATCCACATCTTGCCGCCGCGCTTCACGTAGCGGCTGATCGAACGGCGAGCCGCTTCGATCTGACGCGCGGTCAGCTGACCGTGGGCGGTTGCCTTCAGGCCGTACTCGCCAAAGCTGACAGCGTTTGCGCTCCAGCTGAGGCCTTCGTTACGGCCCTTGTGCACCTTGCGGTACTTGGTTCGCTTGGGTTGCAACATTGTCGTTACCTCGCTTCACGAGCCGGGCGCTGACGGTCACCGCGGTCGCCGCGATCATGACGATCGTTGCGCGACGGGGTGTCGTCCTGCTTTTCCTGGCCAACCTGGGAGAAATCGAAGACCTCGCCCTTGTAGATCCAGACCTTGATGCCGATGATGCCGTAGGTCGTCTTGGCTTCAGCGAAGCCATAGTCGATGTCGGCACGCAGGGTGTGCAGCGGCACGCGGCCTTCGCGGTACCACTCCGAACGGGCGATTTCTGCACCGTTGAGGCGGCCACCGACGTTGACCTTGATGCCCAGGGCACCCAGGCGCATCGCGTTGCCGACCGAGCGCTTCATKGCGCGGCGGAACATGATGCGACGCTCCAGCTGCTGCGCGATCGATTCGGCAACCAGCTGTGCGTCCAGCTCGGGCTTGCGCACTTCGGTGACGTTGATGTGCGCCGGGACGCCCATCATCTCGCTCACTTCCTTGCGCAGCTTCTCGATGTCCTCACCGCGCTTGCCGATCACCACGCCCGGACGGGCGGTGTGGATCGTCACGCGAGCGGTCTTTGCCGGACGCTCGATCAGGATCTTGCTGATGCCGGCCTGCGCCAGCTTCTTGCGCAGCATTTCGCGCACTTTCAGGTCGGCTGCCAGGTAACCAGCGAACTCGGCCTTGTTGGCGTACCACTTGGAGTTCCAGTCCTTGGAAATRCCGAGGCGGATACCAATCGGATGAACTTTATGACCCATGGTCTTTTCCTTATCCGCTTACTTGGCGGCGCCCACAACCACAGTGATGTGGCTGGTGCGCTTGAGGATGCGGGTACCGCGGCCTTTCGCCCGCGCCATGAAACGCTTCAGGGTCGGACCTTCATCTACCATGATGGTCTGAACCTTCAGCTCGTCGACGTCGGCGCCCTGGTTGTTCTCGGCATTTGCAATAGCCGACTCCACCACCTTCTTGATCAGGTGGGCAGCCTTCTTGTCCGAGAACTTCAGCAGGTTGACGGCACGCTCGGCCGGCAGACCGCGCACCTGGTCAGCGACCAGACGTGCCTTCTGCGGGGAGATGCGCGCGGTGCGCAGGATGGCTTTCGCTTCCATTGTCATCTCTCCTTACTTGCCCGACTTCTTGTCACCACCGTGACCCTTGAAGGTCCGGGTGATGGCAAATTCGCCGAGCTTGTGGCCGACCATGTTCTCGTTGACGAGAACCGGGATGTGGTTCTTGCCGTTATGCACGGCAATGGTGACGCCTACCATGTCAGGCAGGATCATCGAACGACGCGACCAGGTCTTGATCGGACGCTTGCTACCCGCAGCGGCAGCCACCTTAGCAACCAGGTGGTGATCGACAAACGGGCCCTTCTTGAGTGAACGTGCCATGGTCGATTAGCCCCTACGATCGCGGACGATGAACTGCTGAGTGCGCTTGTTATGGCGCGTCTTGTAACCCTTGGTCGGAACACCCCACGGGGTGACCGGATGCGGGTTACCCTGGCCGGCCTTCGCCTCACCACCACCGTGYGGGTGGTCAACCGGGTTCATGGCAGCACCACGAACGGTYGGGCGRACGCCRCGCCAGCGYTTGGCACCGGCCTTGCCCAGCTTTTCCAGGCTGTGCTCGTCGTTGCCGACTTCGCCGATGGTCGCGCAGCACTCAACCGGAACCTTGCGCATCTCACCCGAGCGCAGGCGCAGGGTGGCGTAGATGCCTTCACGAGCAACCAGCTGCACGGCAGCACCTGCAGCGCGAGCGATCTGAGCGCCCTTGCCCGGCTTCAGCTCGATGCAGTGGATGGTGGTACCGACCGGGATGTTGCGCAGCGGCAGGGTGTTGCCCGCCTTGATCGGAGCATCCGAACCAGCGATCACCTGATCGCCAGCCTTCAGACCCTTCGGGGCGATGATGTAGCGACGCTCGCCGTCGACGTAGCACAGCAGGGCGATGTGCGCGGTGCGGTTCGGATCGTATTCGATGCGTTCCACGCGCGCCGGGATGCCCAGCTTGTTGCGCTTGAAGTCAATCAGGCGGTAGTGCTGCTTGTGGCCACCACCGACGTGACGCACGGTGATGCGGCCGTGGTGGTTACGACCACCGGAACGGCTCTGCGACTCGACCAGCGGAGCGTGCGGAGCGCCCTTGTGCAGGTCGGGAGTAACCACGCGCACGGCCGAACGGCGACCGGGAGAAGTGGGCTTGAATTTCATCAATGGCATGGGATGTACCTCAGGCCTTGGCCGTTACATCGATCGACTGGCCGTCGGCCAGGCGAACGTACGCCTTGCGCCAATCGCCGCGGCGGCCAGCGCGGTTACGGAAGGACTTGTTCTTGCCCTTGACGTTGACCACGTTGACTGCTTCGACCTTGACGTCGAACAGCTGCTCAACCGCGGCCTTTACATCGGCCTTGGTGGCTTCGTTCGAAATTTCGAAGACGTACTGATTGGAGAGTTCCTGCAGGCGCGCGGTCTTTTCGGAGACACGCGGGGCGAGCAGCACGCTGAAGATTTTTTCGTTGCTGTTCATGCCAGCCACTCCTCGACCTTCTTGACCGCGTCAGCGGTGATGACGACCGTGTCGGCACCGACCAGCGACACCGGATCCAGGCCCTGGACGTCACGCACTTCCACGTAGGGAATGTTGCGAGCCGACAGGTACAGGTGCTCGGAGGCTTCTTCAGTGACGATCAGCGGGCGCTTGCCCACTTCCAGGCCGGCCAGCTTGGCGATCAGAGCCTTCGTGTTGGTCGCTTCGACATCGAAGGACTCCACGATGGTCAGACGGCCCTGACGGTTCAGCTCGGACAGGATCGCGCACATGGCGGCACGGTACTGCTTACGATTGACCTTCTGCTCGAAGCTGCGCGGCTTTGCCGCGAAGGTGACACCGCCGCCGACGAAGATCGGAGCCGTCAGTGCGCCATGACGCGCGCCGCCGCCCTTCTGCTTCTTCGACTTCTTGGTGGTACCTGCCACTTCGGAGCGAGTCTTCTGCGCCTTGGTGCCGGCGCGACCGGCGTTGCGGTAAGCAACGACAACCTGGTGAACCAGATCTTCGCTGAAATCGCGACCGAACAC
>NZ_JBFTNR010000399.1:0-3912 GCF_056665995.1 Stenotrophomonas sp. 05L44_2 | reverse complement strand
GTGGACAGGATCGTCACCGGGTGGATCAGGCTTTCGTACAGGATGCCCAGCACCAGGTAGACGGTGAGGATGGCTGCCAGCACCAGGATCAGCATGTCGCTGGGGTCGGAATTGAAGCCGAAGCCGGCGTCGTCGGCCAGGCGGATGTCGCCGGGCATGCGCATGCCGGCCACGGTGCTGTCGATGATGGCCTTGGCCTCGCCCATGCTGACGCCGGGGGCGAGGTTGTAGCTCAGGTCCATCGTCGTGTACTGGTTTTCATGGGTGATCTGCGAGGGCGCCAGGCCCGGCGCCTGGCGGGCCACCGCCGTGATCGGCACCATCTCGCCGTTGCGTGCACGCACATGCACTTCGTCCAGCGCCGAAGGCGTGGCGGTCTGCGACGGCAGCGCATTGACCACCACGCTGTACTGGTTGATGTCCGAGTAGATGGTGGAGATCTGGCGCTGGCCGAAGGCGCCGTACAGCGCACCGTCGATGGCGCCGACCGAGATGCCCAGGCGCGCGGCCTTGGCCCGGTCGATCTCGATGTTCTGGCGCAGGCCGGCGTTGTCGACGTCGGTGCCGACATCACGCAGCTTCGGGTTCTTCTTCAATGCCGCCTGCAGCTTGGGCAGCCATTCCTGCAGTGCGGCCAGGTCGTTGCCCTGCAGCGAGACGCGGTACTGCGCGCCCTGGCTGTTTCCACCGCCATCGTTGCTGGGCAGGTCCTGGATCGCGCGCAGGCGCAGCTGCAGGTCCGGGTAGCGGTCGGCCTTCGCACTCAGCCGTGCCAGTGCGTGTGCGGTGGTTTCGCGGCGGCCTTCCTTGCGCGACTTCAGTTCCACGTTGAACTGCGCGCTGGAACCCTGGCGTCCGCTGCCCAGGCGTACGCCCACGGTCTTCACTGCCGGGTCGGCCATCAGCATGTCGGTGATGCGGCGCTGGCGGCTGACCATGTCCTCGAAGGACACCGTCGCGCTGGAATTGGCGCGGCCCCAGATCAGGCCGGTGTCCTGTGGCGGGAACGCGCCCTTCTTCACCGCACCGAACAGGAAGATGGTGACGCCGATCAGGATCAACGGCGTCAACGACAGCAGCAGCGCATGGCGCAGCGAAAAATCAAGGAACACGGTGTAGACGCGCAGCATCCGCTCGTGACCGGCATCGAGCCAGCGGCCGAAGCGCGACGGTGCCGCCGTGTGGTCGTGCGCGCTGAGGAAGCGGCTGCACAGCGCCGGGGTCAGTGTCAGCGAAACGATCATCGACACCACGATCGCCGCCACCAGGGTCACGGTGAATTCGCGGAAGAACGCGCCCATCATGCCGCTGGCGAACAGCAGCGGGATGAACACCGCCACCAGCGAAGCGGTGATCGASACGATGGTGAAGCCGATTTCGCGCGCACCGGCGAAGGCCGCCTGCATCCGCGGCATGCCCTCGTCGAGGTGGCGCATGATGTTCTCGATCACCACGATCGCATCGTCGACCACGAAGCCGATCGCGATCACCAGCGCCAGCAGGCTCAGGTTGTTCAGGGTGAAGCCCATCACGTACATCACAAGCGCGGCACCGGCCAGCGACAGCGGCACGGTGACCGCCGCGATCAGCGTCGGCGCCAACCGGCGCAGGAACAGCGCCATGGTCAGCACCACCATCGCCAGGCTGATCAGCAGGGTGATCTGCACTTCATGCAGCGACGACCGGATGGTCGGGGTGCGGTCGAAGTAGGGCGTCATCGTGGTGCCCGGCTGCAGGTAGTCGCGCAACGCGGGAATCTGCGCTTTCACCCGGTCCACGGTCTCGACGATGTTGGCGCCGGCGCGGGTGAACACATACATCACCACGGCCGGTTTGTGGTCGAACCACGCGGCCTGGTAGGCGTCCTGCTGGCCGTCGTAGACGTTGGCGATGTCCTTCAGGCGGATCACCCGGCCATCGCCCTGGGTCTTGACCACCAGATCGGCGAAGTCGGCGGCGCGTGCGACCGAATCGTTGGCGATGATCGCCGTGGTGGTGTTGCCATCGCTGAGGAAGCCGGTGGGCGAGGTCACGTTGGCCGCGCGCACGGCATTGCGCAGGTCGTCGGCGGTCAGTCCCAGCGCGTTCATCAGGCGCAGGTTGACGTCCACACGCACCGCCGGCGTCGAGGCACCGGCGATATCCACCGAGGCGACACCGCCGATCTGGCGGATGCGCTGGGCCAGCAGCGAATCGGCGACGTTGTACAGCTCATCGGCGGACTGCGTCTGCGAGGTCAGCGCGATGGCGATCACCGGATCGTCGTTCGGGTTCGCCTTCTGGTACATCGGCGAGCCCATGCCCGAGGGCAGGTCGGCCTGCGCCGAATTGATCGCGGTCTGTACGTCCAGCGCGGCCGAATCGATGTCGCGGTCGCTCTGGAAGATCATGAACACCAGCGAGCTGCCTTCCGAACTCGACGAGCGCATGCGGTCGATGCCCGGCAGCTGGCCGAGGTGGCGCTCCAGCGGCGCGGTCACCGTGGAGGCCATGGTCGCCGCATCCGCACCGGACTGGCTGGCGTGCACGAAGATCACCGGGATCTCGATGTTCGGCAACGCCGACACGCCGAGCCGCAGGTAACAGATCACGCCGACCATGAACAAGCCAATGGCCAGCAGGGCGGTGCCGATCGGGCGGCGGATGAAGGGGCCGGACAGGTTCATCGTGCAGCCCCCCGAAGGTGCGGGGCCAGGGTCATGCCTGCGGCTCCTGCACCGTGCCATCGCGCAGCGCACGCTGTTCACGGCGACGGGCGAGCCATTCCGAGAAGCGTTCCATGTACAGGTAGATCACCGGCGTGGTGTACAGGGTTACCAGCTGCGACAGCAGCAGGCCGCCGACGATGGCGATGCCCAGCGGCCGACGCAGTTCCGAGCCGATGCCGGTGCCCAGCGCCAGCGGCAACGCGCCAAGCATGGCTGCAGCGGTGGTCATCATGATCGGGCGGAAGCGCAGCAGGCAGGCGCGGCGGATGGCTTCGCGCGCGTTGGCGCCGGTGCGCCGCGCCTCGATGGCGAAGTCGACCATCATGATGCCGTTCTTCTTGACGATGCCGATCAGCAGCACGATGCCGACGATGCCGTCCACCGACAGGCTCAGGCCACAGACCATCAATGCCAGCAGCGCGCCGACGCCGGCCGGCGGCAGGGTCGAGATGATSGTGAWSGGGTGGATGTAGCTYTCGTACAGCACGCCCAGCACGATGTAGATCASCACCAGCGAGGCCAGCAGCAGCCACACCACGTCGGTCTGGCTGCCGGTGAATTCAGCGGCCTTGCCGATGAACTGCGCATGCACGTGCGCCGGCATGTCCAGGCTGGCCTTGGTCTCTTCGATGGCCTTGACCGCAGCGGACAGCGAATAGCCAGCCGCGACGTTGAAGGAAACCGTCACCGCAGGAAGCTGCTGCTGGTGGCTGACCAGCAGCGGCGCGCTGGAGACCTTCGCCTCGGCCAGCGCCGACAACGGGATGATGCCGCCCGCACCGACGGTGATGCCGGTGTTCTGCGCACCGATACCGGTGGCGGTCGACGAGTTGGACGAGGTGACCTGGCCGAAGCTGGTCGCGTTGGTGCCGGTGAGGGCGCCGGCGCCGTTGGAGGCGACCGCCAGCTGTTCCATCAGCGCGGTGCTGGTGCGGAACTGCGGCGCCACTTCCAGCACCACCCGGTACTGGTTGAGCTCGGTGAAGATGGTCGAGATCTGGCGCTGGCCGAACGCATCGTAGAGGGTGTCGTCGATGGTCTGCATCGGCACGCCCAGCACGCTGGCCTTGTCGCGGTCGATGTTCAGTTCCAGTGCGCGGCCCTGGTTGGACAGGTTGTTGTCGACGTCGGCCAGTTCCGGGCGCTGGCGCAGCGCCTGGGTCAGGCGGTTGGCCTGCAGCGCGACTTCCGCGCTGTCCACGTC
>NZ_JBFTNR010000398.1:0-3922 GCF_056665995.1 Stenotrophomonas sp. 05L44_2 | reverse complement strand
GGCCATGACCGGATTGCGCGGCTGTTCAACGCCGTACCAGTACATCTCGCCCAGGTAGCCCTGCGCGGGTTTGTCGGCATAGCGTGCGGCCAGCCGGAAGTTGTCCATCGCGCCATTGACGTCGTTGCGGCGCAGGGCGTTGACGCCCCACTGCCGGTACATCATGTCCGGATGGCTGTCCATGAAACCGGCGCCGATCACGGCCGCGTCCTCTTCACCGGACGGGCGCTCGGCCGCAGTGGCGAACAGGGGCAGGAACAACACGGAAAGCAACAACAGGGCGGGGCGCATGACGGACATCCAGTTCGGCAGCAGGTAGTGCCGCAGCCTAGGCCCGACCACGCGGCCTTGTAAACCGCAGGACGTCATGGCCCGTGAAGGGCCATGCCCTACAACGGCAGCGGTGCCTGCGCCGGATCGATCCGCCCCTCGCCACGGGTGATCTTCTTGAACTCGGCGCGGCTGACCGACACGTAGCGCTCGTTGCCGCCGATCTCCACCTGCGGGCCGTCCTGCACGGCATGGCCATGTTCGTCCACGCGCACGGTCATGGTCGCCTTCTTGCCACTGTGGCAGATCGTCTTGATCTCCTGCATCTCGTCGGCCCAGGCCAGCAGGTACTGGCTGCCCTCGAACAGCTCGCCGCGGAAATCGGTGCGCAGGCCGTAGCACAGCACCGGGATGCGCAGCTGGTCGACCACTTCGCTGAGCTGCCAGACCTGGCTGCGGCTGAGGAACTGCGCCTCGTCCACCAGCACGCAGCCCAGCGGCCCGTTGGCCTGCAGATCCTGGCTGACCCACTGCTGCAGGTCGGTGTCGCGTTCGAAGGCCATGCCGTCGGCGCGCAGGCCGATCCGCGAGGCGACCACGCCCGCGCCGGCACGGTCGTCCAGGCGTGGGGTCAGGATCGCCACGCGCATGCCGCGCTCGCGGTAGTTGTGCGCGCTCTGCAGCAGGGTGGTGGTCTTGCCGGCGTTCATCGCCGAATAGTAGAAATAGAGCTTGGCCATCGGCCGATTGTACGACGCCACCCGGCGCCGGCCGAAGCCGTTCAGCAAGCCCACCGGCCGGCGGCTGTGGCCGCCACCAACGCCCGCTACAATCGCACCCCAATGCACGGTCTCAATCCCCCCCAAGCTGCCGCCGTCCTCCACATCGAAGGACCGCTGCTGGTGCTCGCCGGCGCCGGCAGCGGCAAGACGCGCGTGATCGTGGAAAAGATCGCCCACCTGATCGGCTGTGGCCGCTACCCGGCCAAGCGCATCGCCGCGATCACCTTCACCAACAAGTCGGCCAAGGAAATGCGCGAGCGCGTGGCCAAGCGCCTGTGCGAGCAGGATGCCGATGAAGTGACCATCTGCACCTTCCATGCGCTGGGCCTGAAGTTCCTGCAGATCGAGCATGCCGCCGTCGGGCTCAAGCGCGGTTTCTCGATCTTCGATGCCGATGACGCGGCCGCGCAGATCAAGGACCTGATGTACGGCGCCAAGCCGGACGACATCGAGGACATGAAGAACCTGGTGTCGCGCGCCAAGAACGCCGGCCTGTCGCCGGAGCAGGCGATGGCCGCTGCGCGCAGCAACCGCGAGAAGGAGGCGGCCGGCATCTACGAGCGCTACCAGTTGCGCCTGAGCGCGTTCAATGCAGTGGACTTCGACGACCTGATCCGGTTGCCGGTGCAGATCCTGGAAGAGAACCCGGAGATCGCGCTGGCCTGGCGCGAGCGCATCGGCTACCTGCTGGTCGACGAATGCCAGGACACCAACGATGCGCAGTACCGCCTGCTCAAGCAGCTGGCCGGTGACAAGGGCAACTTCACCTGCGTGGGCGATGACGACCAGTCGATCTACGCCTGGCGCGGTGCCAACCCGGAAAACCTGCAGCAGATGGGGCGCGATTACCCGGCGCTGGAAATCATCAAGCTGGAGCAGAACTACCGGTGTTCCAACCGCGTGCTGCGCGCGGCCAACGCGCTGATCGCCAACAATCCGCACGAACACCTGAAGAAGCTGTGGAGCGACCAGGCCGACGGCGAGCGCATCCGTGTGTGGGAGTGCCGCAACAGCGAACACGAGGCCGAGAAGGTCGCCGCCGAGATCGCGTTCGTAGCGCAGACGCGCAACGTGCCGTGGAGCGATTTCTGCATCCTGTTCCGCGGCAACTTCCAGTCGCGGCCGCTGGAAAAGGCCATGCAGCTGCTGCGCATCCCCTACCACCTGACCGGCGGCACCATGTTCCTGGAGCGCCAGGAAGTGAAGGACACGCTGGCCTGGCTGCGGCTGCTGGTGAACCCGGACGACGACACCGCGTTCCTGCGTGCGGTGCAGTCGCCCAAGCGCGAGGTCGGCGCCGGCACCCTGGCCAAGCTGGCCGAACTGGCCTCGGAAAAGGACATGCCGATGGCGCAGGCCGCCGAGGCGATCGGCGCGCTGCAGCAGCTGCCACCGCGCGCGGCCAACAGCCTGGCGCGCTTCACCGACATCCTGCGTGACCTGCGCGCGCAGACGCGGCAGATCAGCTCCGGCGACATGATCCGCAAGGTCGCCAAGGAATCGGGCCTGCTCAGCGAGCTGCGGCAGCAGGCCAAGGAAGAAGCCAGCTACCAGCGTCGCGCCAACAACATCGAAGAACTGGCGCAGTGGTTCGAGGGTGGCCCGCGTGGTGCCACCGCGGCCGATCTGGCCGGCCAGCTGGCGCTGTTGTCGCGCAGCGACAAGGACGAGGGCGGCAACCAGGTGCGGATGATGACCWTGCAYGCCTCCAAGGGCCTGGAATTCCCYTAYGTGTTCATCGTCGGCTGCGAGGATGGCGTACTGCCGCACCAGGTCAGCCTGGACGAGGGCAATCTGCAGGAAGAGCGGCGCCTGCTGTATGTGGGCATCACCCGCGCCAAGATCCAGCTGTGGATGAGCTACAGCAAGCTGACCCGCAAGTTCGGCGAGCATGTGCGGCTGAAGCCGAGCCGCTTCTTCGAGGAGATCCCGGCCGAGGAGATCCAGCGCGATGGCGCTGATCCGGTTGCGGATGCGGCGCGGAAGAAGGAGCGGGCGACGGCGGGGTTGGCGGCGATCGAGGCGTTGTTCGACTGATCGGCGAACGGCGCAGCCCCTCGTGGCTGGCGCTCAACGCAGTGGGTTCGTGGTTGGCCGGGTAGAGGGACTGCGCAGGGGWCGCTGCAAGTACGTCCCTGTAAGCTCGGTCGCCGCATCCATGCGGCTCACGCCCCTGCGCAGCCCCTCTACCCGGCCTTGGACGGTTTCCTGGCGCGTCAGCCACGGAAAGAAAAAAAGAAAACCAAAGGCAACGGCAACCGCGGGGGCTGAGGCACAATCGGGGTCTCTGGCTGGAGACCTGTCCGTGCACCCGATTGAAAGCGAACGCCTGCGCCTGCGGGCCATTGAACCGGACCGCGATGCGGCACCGATGCTGGCCCTGCTCAACGATCCGGGCTTCGTGCGATTCATTGGTGACCGCAACGTGCGTGACGAAGCGCAGGCGCGCGAGTACATCGCCCTGCGTGTGCTGCAGAGTTATGCGTTGAATGGCTTCGGCATGTATGCGATCGAGCGGCTGTCCGATGGTGCGTGGCTGGGCAATGCCGGGCTGGTGCGCCGCGAGGGGTTGCCGGCACCGGATATCGGCTACGCGGTGCTGTCCGCATACGCGGGGCAGGRCTATGCCAGCGAGGCGGCACGGGCGGTGTTCAATCACGCGCGCACGGCGCTGGGCCTGATGGATCTCTACGGCATCACCGATCTGGACAACGTCGCCTCGGCGAAGGTGCTGCTGGGCCTGGGCATGCACGAGCGCGGGGTCATCCAGCTGCCGGGCATCGAAACACCCAGCCGGCTGTTCGCTACCTTGGGTGCGGCCGACGTCGGGTAGTGCCGGCCGCTGGCCGGCAACCTGGCCATGCCTGGAT
>NZ_JBFTNR010000397.1:0-3932 GCF_056665995.1 Stenotrophomonas sp. 05L44_2 | reverse complement strand
GTACTGGGATTGCGCCACCGGCTATTACTCGTTCGCCCATGAAATCGGCCACCTGCAGAGCGCACGGCACGACATCGCCAGTGATCCGAGCACGTCGCCGTATGCCTATGGCCATGGCTATCGTTATGAGCCGGCCAGCGGATCGCGCTGGCGCACGATCATGGCCTATGACTGCTCGGCCGGCTGCCCGCGGCTGAACTACTGGTCCAATCCGAACATCAGCTACAACGGCGTGCCGATGGGCATCGCCAGCAGTGCCGACAACCAGCGCGTGCTGGTCAATACCAAGGCCACCATCGCGGCCTTCCGCTGAGTCCAAGCGCCGACCAGGGTCGGCGTCTACCAGGGCGCGTGCACCTGCTCTGGTAGATGCCAACCTTGGTTGGCATCCTGTGATCCATCATGCGCGGCTGAGCGTATCCAGGGTCCAGCCGTTGGCATCCACGCGCAGCACCGAACCCTGTTCGTACCAATCGCCCAGCACGATGCGGGTGCAGCTGCGTCCGCCGGCCTGCAGGGTGTGGATCGCCGGGCGATGGGTGTGGCCATGGATCATCGTGTCCACGCCGTGGCGCACGTAAGTGGCTTCCACTTCGGCCGGGGCCACGTCGGTGACCGTTTCGAACTGCGCACGGTCGCCCTGCTTCATTTCCGACTGGCGCGCCTGGCTGGCATCACGCGCCTTCTGCGCGAAGGCGATACGCGCTTCCAGCGGCTGCGACAGGAACTGCGCCTGGAAGACCGGGTCGCGGGTCTGGGCACGGAACTGCTGGTAGGGGATGTCATCGGTGCACAGCAGGTCACCGTGCTGCAGCAGCACCGGGCGGCCGTACAGCTCGATCATGCACGGGTCCGGCAGGATGCGCAGGCCGGCGCGGCGGGCATAGTCTTCGCCCAGCAGGAAGTCACGGTTGCCGCGGATGAAGAAGACCGGCACGCCGCTGTCGGACAGTACCTTCAGCGCATCGGCCACCGCGTCGGCTGCGGCCGAGGGGGTGTCATCGCCGATCCAGGCTTCGAACAGATCGCCGAGGATGTACAGCGCATCGGCGCCAGGCGCTTCCTCGCGCAGGAAGCGCAGGAACAGGTCGGTGATGGCCGGACGGCTGGGGTCCAGATGCAGATCGGAGATGAACAGCGTGGTCATGCGGACATTCTAGGGCATCACACCGGCAACGGCAGCCAGGCCAGGCTGGCCGAGGCCAGCAGTGCAGCGATGCCGGTGGCAGCCAGAACGTCGCTTGGGTAGTGCAGGCCCAGCACTACGCGCGACAGGCCCACGCCGAAGGTGAACGGCACCAGCAGCGGCGCCAGCCAAGGATAGTAGGCCAGCGCGACGATGGTGAACGACACCGCGTGCAGGGTATGGCCGGACGGGAAACTGAACTCATCCAGCGGCGCCACCCAGGCACGGATACGCAGGTCGGCCGCGTACGGCCGTGGCCGCCGGGTCCAGCGTTTCAGGCCCTTGTACAGCAGCAGCGCGGCCAAGCCGGTGGCGGCCATGTGCACTGATGCGCGCAGGCCGTCGAAGCCATCGATGAGCACCAGCGCGCCCATCAGCACATACCAGAACACGCCATCGCCGAGCCGGCTGATGATCGAAAAGACGCGCCGCACGCGGCGACGTCGGCAGTAGTGGTTGGCGCGGCGGCACAACCGGGCTTCGCGACCGGCCAGCAGCTCAAGCGGCGTGGTGCGCATGTCCGCTCCTCCGCGCGCTGGCCAGTTCCGCCAGCAGGCTTTCGAACTCCGCCACCACCTGCTGCGGGTGCAGCCGCTTCATCGCCCGTGCCGCGTTGCCACCCAACCCGCGGCGCTGGGCATCATCGGCAGCCAGTTGCACCGCTGCCTGCACGAACTGCTCGTCGTCATCCACTGCGGCACCGTTCTCGCCGTTGCGCAGGTACTCGCGGGCCGCGCCGTAGTCGAAAGCGACCGTGGCCAGGCCGCTTGCCATGCTTTCCAGGGTCACGTTGCCGAAGGTCTCGCTGCGGCTGGGGAACAGGAACAGATCGCCACTGGCGAAGTGTCGGGCCAGGGCATCGCCGCGCTGGATGCCGCAGAAGATGAAATCGGGATTCTCATGCGCCAGTTTCTCGCGCGCCGGGCCATCGCCGACCCAGATGAAACGCGCTTTCGGGCGCACCTGCTGTAGCTTGCGGAAGGCCTTCACCGCCAGGCCGAGGTTCTTTTCGGCGGCGATGCGGCCAACGTAGATCGCCGCCAGGCCCGTGCCATCGATACCCCATTCCTCGCGCAATGCCGGGTCGCGGCGTGACGGGTCGAACTGCTGGCTGTCGACCGCACGGGCGAGCAGGCGCACGCGCTCGAAGCCCTGGTCGCTCAGGAATTCCTGCAGTTCGCGGGTGGGCACCAGGGTCGCGTCGGCCTGGTTGTGGAAACGGCGCATCCAGCGCATTGCCGCCGACTGCAGCCACGCCACGCCATAGTCGGGCAGGTATTCGTCGAAGCGGGTGTGGAATCCGGTAGCCACCGGAATGCCGAGGCGGCGCGCGGTGCGTAGTGCCGACCAGCCCAGCGGACCTTCGGTCGCCACGTAGACCGCATCGGGGCGTTGCTGTCGCCAGTGCCGGCCCAGCCGGATCGGTGCCGGCAGGCCGAAGCGCAGGCCGGGGTAGCGCGGCAAGGCCGCGCCCGGTACCAGCAGGGTGCCCGGCGCCGCATCCAGTGCTTCGCTGACCTGTCGCGGACGGATCAGGTCGACCTCGTGGCCGGCGGCGCGCAATCCCTGCTCCAGGCCCTGCACGGTCAGTGCGACGCCGTTGATCTCCGGCGGGTAGGTTTCGGTGACGATGGCATAGCGCATGGCGGGCCTCCGGTTTTACGCATGCTCGGGCCTGGCGATGTAGCCGACATGACCGCTTTGCGACAACGCGATGACGACCGGGCGAGGCGGTGCCTGCGCAGCTCAGCGGCACAAAAAAAGCCACGGCCCCGAAGGGCCGTGGTCGTGGTGTTGCGACAGCGCGTGGATCAGAAGCGCTGGGTGTACTTCATGTAGATGAAACGACCGATGTCAAAGCCGCCGTAGTAGGAGAAGTTGGAACTTGGCTGGCTGTACAGGATCGGGCCCCGGCGGGCGAACACATTGTTGGCGCCGATTGAAACGGTGGCGCTCCAAGGCAGGTTGTAACGCGCCTGGACATCATGGAACGTGACTGATCCGCGTCGGTTGTAATCGCGGTTGCCGCTGTACCAGGGCGCGCGCTGGTCCGGATGGGAACATTCGTCCGGATGGCTGCTTGCGTCCAGGCAGCGTTCCTTGACTGCGGAGAAGTAACGCAGGCTCCAGGTGAGCCCGACATTGCCATGCTCCCAGCCCAGCGACGCGTTGGAGCGGACCCGGAAGCCGATGCCTCCGTTGGTGGCGATGCCATTGCTGGGAATCGGCGGCACATCCGCCTCGTTGGTGGTCCGTTCCTCGGCGGCAACCACATAGGTGGTCTTCCAGTCGGCGCGCAGCGTGCCCCAGCCGGTTTCGATCCGGTGGCCGATTTCCAGATCATAGCCCTCGGCCTGGCGGAACCCGCTGTTGCGGTTGCCGTAGCTGAGCTTGTCGACGATGCCCAGTTCAGGATCACGGGTGAAACTGTCGCAACGTTCGGTGATGCCCAACTCGTAGCAGTCGCGGAGGATGTTGTTGGGATGGTCTGCGACGATGGTGTTCTCGATGCGGATCTTCCACCAGTCCAGCGCGATGTTCAGTCCTTCGGCGAACGTGGGGCTCCAGACCAGGCCTAGTGTGCGGCTGGTCGAGGTCTCCGGCTGCAGGTCGGGGTTGGATCCGTTGGTGAAGGGCCGCGGCGTCTGCCCGCTGCTGCCAGTGATCGGCTCGTTGCCTTGGCCGAGCTGGCGGTAGCTGTCGGCGTTGGCGATGTCGGCGGCGCAGCGTGCACGCACCTCCGGGC
>NZ_JBFTNR010000396.1:0-7548 GCF_056665995.1 Stenotrophomonas sp. 05L44_2 | reverse complement strand
TCCACACCCTCGGTGGGCACCAGCACCCGCCCCACCGCCACCCGGCGCAGACTGCCCACTGGCAATGCCGCACGATAGGCCTGCAGGTGCTGCAGCTGGGCGCCAAAGAAGTCATCACTCAGCTCGGCACGGTTGACGTTGCCCAACAGCAGATGCAGCCCCTGCTCACCCGCAGAACGCGCCGACTGCAGGGAGCCAGCGCCATACCAGACCCGGTCCACCAACCCCGGCGCATGTGGCTGCAGACGCGGGCGATAGCGCGTGGCGGCGTTGCCGACTTCGGCATCGGCGGCGCCCAACGGTTCACCACGCAGCGCTTCCAGCAACCGCGCCACCCGGCCATGGGAAAAGTCGATGCGCGCAGGGTCGCTGTCGTACAGCAAAGGCCCTACCAGCTCCCCGTGCGGCGGCGCGCCAGTACTGACGCCTACCTGCAGCCGGCCACCTGCCAGCGCATCCAGCAATGACAGGTCCTCAGCCAGGCGGAACGGTGTTTCGTAGCCCAGCTGGATGACCGCACTGCCCAGTTCGATGCGCGTGGTGTGCTGGCTGGCCGCCGCCAGGAACACCGCTGCCGAGCTGATGCCTGGCTCCAGGTGCCGATGGCGCACCCACGCGCCGTCATAGCCCAGCTGTTCGGCAAACGCGATCAGCGCCAACGTCGCGTCCAGGCCTGCGCGTGGTTGTTCCGGCAGATAGCTTCCCGGCGTGAGGAACGCCAGGTGCCGCAGCTGCACCGCCACGTCCTAGGCGATCCTGCGCAGCGGCGCAGGCAGCACCGCCGCCAAGGGTGCTACATGTCCAGCAGCACGCTCGGCCGCCAGTTGGATGCGCGCCTGCAGTGCAGCGCTGTTGATCCGGTCGCCGTCGAAGTCGGCCGGCGTGGCATAAACCCCGATCGGCAGCGTATGCGCCTGCAGGAAGCTGAAGAGTGGACGCAGCTGATGGTCGATCACCAGCGCGTGGCGCTCACTTCCACCGGTAGCCGCCAGCAGCACTGGCGTATCCACCAGCGCGTCCAGCCCGATGAAGTCGATCAGGTGCTTGAACAGGCCCGGATAGGACCCGCGATACACCGGCGTGGCCGCCACCAGCAGCTGCGCCGACTCAATCGTGGCCAGCGCGCGTTCCACCTGCGGCTCCACTTCACTACGCTGCAGCGCCTGCCCCAGCGAGCGCGCGATCGGCGCCAGCTCGACCAGCTCCACGCTGATGTTGACCCGCTCGCGCAGTTCTTCCAGCAGATGCCGCACCAGCAGCAACGTGCGCGACGTCGCCGAACTGGTCGGCGACCCCACCAATGCAACCACCTTCAATGCAGAAGACATGACCCCTCCTCGGTAGCGCCGGGCCATGCCCGGCGACGTTTCACATGAACCTCAGAACCGGTAATTGACGCGCCCGTACCAGAACGTCCCGACGTTGCTCAGCACATCACCGCTGTCCCAGGTGGTCTCGATGCTGGCCACATCGGTGGCGCTGCGTGCGTACGCGGGCACTTTGCGGGTGCGCTTGTCGAACAGATTGTTGATGCCCAGCGCCGCGCTCCAGCCCGCGCCCAGCTCGACGCCACCGGACAGGTTGGTCACCAGCACCGGCGGCTGCTTGTACTCCACGCCGTTGTTCAGGCGCTTGATCGGGCCGTAGTAAGTGAAGTCCACGTTCGAACGCCAGCGCCCGTTCTGCCAACCCAGCCCCGCCACCTGCGTGTACGACGGCGTGCGGAAGCGCAGCGCGTACTCGCTCGACTTGGTCAGCAGGTTGATGTTCGGCAGCCCCTGCAACGCCTGCGGAATCGCACTCACTTTCTGGATGGTGGTGCGGCCCACGTTGGCCGCGTAGCTCCAGCGCAGCTTGCCCCACTGCGTTTCCTGGTTCGCCTCCAGGGTCAGCTCCACGCCGCGCGTGCGGGTGTCGCCCACGTTGGTGAAGTAGCTGGCATAGAACGCATCACCGGGCAGGATGCTGATGCCGGCCGTGCCCAGCAGCGCATCGATGGTGTTCTTCTGCGCGGCGGTCAGCACGGTGCCACTGTTGTCGGTCACCCGCGCCGGGTCCTGCGCGTTGTAGCCGATCTGGCTGGACTGGCCCAGCTGGCCACGGATGTCGATCTGGTACGCATCCACCGCCAGATGGAAGGCCGGACTCGGGTCCCAGGTCACGCCGAGGCTGTAGTTGGTGGCCTTCTCCGGCTTCAGTGGCGTAGCGCCCAGCGCCACTGCTGCCGGCGAAGCGACCTGCGCCACCAGCGTGGTACCGCACGGGCAGCTGCCGGTGGCCTGGTAGAACTGCGCGCCCAGGCTCGGCGCGTGGAAGCCATTGCTGACCGTGGCACGTACGCCCAGCGCATCGGTGACGTCGAAGCGCGTGGTCAACCGACCGGTCGACACCGTGCCGAAGTCCGAGTGGTCTTCCCAGCGCGCGGCGGCGTCCAGGTACCAGCGCGACGTGATGTTGGTCGCTGCACCGGCGTACACCGCCTTGCTGTTGCGGGTGGCCTTCACCGCATCGGCAGTGGAGTAGCCAACAAAGGCAGCCGCACCAAAGCCAGTGTACGACTCCCACTGCCCTGCCCCGCGTTCGTACTGTTCGTGCTGGTACTCGGCACCGGCGCTCACTTCCAGTGGCGATGCGAAGGCCGCCACCTCGAAGCCGCGACGCAGATCAAGGTTGGCGATGCCCTGCTGGTAATCCAGCTTGCCGTCATAGAAGTCGGTCGGCGAGCCCGGGTACGGCAGCGAGTAGTTCACCGAATTGCGGGTGTAGGTGCGCACCGTGTTGCGGTTGCCGGTCAGGCTGAAGTCGTAGTCCCACCCCGCAACCTGGCCCTTCACCCCAGCCGTGCCGGTGTACTGCTTCTCCTTGGTTTCCAGCACCGGCAGGAAGCCATCGGGAAACACGCTCAGCACGCCCGGCGCCTTGTAGGTGGTGAAGATCGTTGCCGGCAGGCGGAAGTTCTGGATCGCCTGCGCGGTGCGGTCGCTGGCGGTCGCATTGGCGTAGAACTGGGCGTTCTCGCCCAGGCCATGGCCCACGTTCACCGCGAAGGCCTTGAGCGCATACGACGGCGAGCTGAGGATGATGTTGGCCTCGGCATCGCGCCCGGCCTCGGCCGGGTTCGGCGTCGCTCCAGCCGGCAAGCGGTTGTTTGGACGCAGCGCCACCAGGTTGCCGTTGCCATCCACGGCGGGATAACTCAGGTAGCCGTCGATGTAGCGCCGCGTACGGATCGCATGGTGCTGGCGCGTGCTCTCGCCGGACAGGTTGATGAAGCCATCCTCACCCCACGGCAGGCCGATGTTGGAGCGCACGCTGGTGCGGCTGCCGTCGCCATCGGTGCTCTGCCCGCTCTCCACCGACACATCGCCACCGTGCGCCTGCGATTTCAGGATCACGTTGATCACTCCGGTGATCGCGTCCGAACCATAGATGGCCGAAGCACCGTCGCGCAGCACCTCCACATGGTCGATGGCCGACACCGGAATCAGCGCCAGATCGGCCCAGGCGTGGCCGGGATAGCCGCCACCGTTGGCGCCACTGACATACGCGCTGGCGTTGCGGCGCTTGCCGTTCACCAGCACCAGCGTGTAACCCGGCGACAGGTTGCGCAGCTGGTAACCGCGGATCAGGCTTTCCTGGTCGCTCTGGTAACCGCCGATCTGGCTGAGCGATGGCAGGCTGCGCTGCAGCGCTTCCAGCAGGTTGGCCTGGCCGGTAGCGGCCAGGTCCTCGGCGGAAATCACGTCGATCGGTGAGCGTGGACAGCGCAGGAATGTGGGCAGCAGGCATGGGGGCTCGTGGGGGTGGGCCGGAGACACGCCTCCATTCAAGAGCCCACGCCCAACACGTAACAGCGGATATCGCGTCATGTGACCGTCACATCGCGCCAGCCACATGACCGCTGGTAATGACCTTACGCAGCCTGCACACACCGGGTCGGATCCCTTTCCAAAGGAAAGGGCTCTGACCCCATACACGCGAATCCGCAGGGTCAGAGCCCTTCCTGCGGAAAGGATCTGACCCCGGTCTCCATATACCCTGCGGGCATCACCTCATGCCCGCGCGCCACTCAGCGGCACGTGCCTGCGTCGGTAGCATCAAGCCATGCCCACCCTGTCTGCCGATCCGACCGCGCCCACCGTCGCCATCGTGGCCTGCCACGGCCAGGGCCTGTTCGAATTCGGCTGCGCGGTCGGCCTGTTCGCACCCATCCGCCCTGAACTGGGCGTGGCCTGGTACCGCACCCAGCTCTGCGCTGGCGAGCCCGGTGCACTGCGCATGCTCGGCAGCGCGCAGGTGCAACTGCCCTACGATCTGAGCGCTGTCGACGACGCCGACATCATCGTCATTCCCGGTTGGCGCGAACCCAGCGAGCGCCCGCCGCAGGCGTTGCTTGATGCCCTCACCCGCGCCCACGCGCGCGGCGCACGCATCACGTCCATCTGCTCCGGTGCATTCGTGCTCGCCTGGGCCGGTTTGCTCGATGGCCGCCAAGCCACCACCCACTGGCGCCTCACCGAAACGCTGGCGCGCGAATTTCCGCGCATCCACGTGCGCGACGATGTGCTGTACGTGGACGCCGGCAGCATCATCACCTCGGCCGGCTCGGCTACCGGCATGGACATGATGCTGCACATGGTGCGCAAGGATTACGGCGCGCGCGTGGCCAATCTGGTGGCCGAACGGCTGGTGCTGGCACCCTGGCGCGATGCCGAACGCAGCCAGCGGGTCAGCCGCGCGATCCCGCTGGGCGAGCCCACGCGGCTGGCGAAACTGATGGAATGGATGCGCCGCAACCTGCGCGAGCCGCATTCGTTGGGCAGCCTGGCCGAACAGGCCGCACTCAGCCAGCGCACCCTGCAGCGGCAGTTCCTCGAAGCCACCGGCCTGTCGCCCATCGATTGGCTCATCCGCGAACGCGTGGCCTACGCACGCGAACTGCTGGAAACCACCGACCGTCCGCTGCAATGGGTGGCCGAACAGGCGGGGTTCGGATCGCAGGAATCGTTCCGCCGGCACTTCCGCGGCATGGTCGACGCCAGCCCTATCGAATACCGCAACCAGCACCGCAGTGGCCTCAGCGCCGACCGGCTGGTGGGTTGCTGACAGCACCTCCGTCTTTCCACGCAGCCACCCAACCGGCAAGATGCAGGCACGCCCTGGCCTGCCGATGGAACGGTAATGACTGCTACCCCGTACAGGAACTACCGCTTCGGTATCGGCGTCTCGCTGGTCCTGGCCAGCCTGCTCGCCGCGCTTGGCCTGATCGCGGTCTGCACCCCGAATCTCGGCTGGGGCGTGGTGGCGTTGATCACCCTTGCGCTGTGGATCGGGGTGCCGCTGCTGGTGCTGCTCCTGCTGGCCTGGGGCCGCTACATGGTGCGCGAGCGCGGGCACGTGCCGGGCCGGGTGCATGCCCTGATGTTCGTGCCCACTGTCCTCACCCTGCTCATCTATCCGCTGGGTGATTCACTGCGCGGGCGCTTGGATACCGCCACCGGTGGCTCGCGTGCGGCCATCGCAGAAGCGCACATCAACCTCAGTGGCCATGCACTGTGGCTGGACACCTCACCCTATGCCGCCACCTACTCCGGCGCGGGACCGGACCAGCCCATGCAAGGCGACACCCCCGAGCACTTCGTTGCCTTCCACCGCTATCCGAACGCGCAATCCGATGCAGACAGCGCCTTCCCCTACGACAACGCTCGGCTGAAGCCCGGGATCGAGCGCTACCGCTATGGCGCGCCTTCCGAAGGCACTGCAAGCACCCTGCCCCTGCGTCGCCAGTCCTATCCGGATACCACAGCGCTCACCCGCGTGTGGGGCACATCGGGCGGGCCAGGCATCGTGCACCTCTACTACCACTATGCAGACCACGTCGAGGTTGCCCCCGCGCTGGCGCGTCTGGCCGGCGCTACCGAATACGAGCTCGAGCGCAGCCGCGTGGAAGGGCTGGTGCAGTTCAAGACGCACAACTACGGCGCCGCGCCGATCGTGCGCCTGGAAATCAATGGCGCGACGCTGGACATCGGCGACGACGCCATCGCGCCCATTCCTGCGCCCCCCGCCGCGTGCACGGCGTCCAACCACACCACCGGCGTCGCGCTGTTGAATTTCGACCAGCCGTTGCAGGCTCGCTGGCAGACTRCCGCCGCACCGCAGGTATGGCATCGCGCACGCGTGCAGGTTCCTGCATTCCGCCAGCCACAGCCACTGGATGGCCAATCCACCCTGCAGCGCGTGCTGCTCTATGTTCTGCCCGACGGCACGATGGCAGCAGAGCGTTACGTGGAAGTGCTCGCGGGCAATTCCCGGCGTGGCATCAAGGCCACCGGCCTGCCTGCCAATGCGGCGGCACACGCGACGTGTGGCAGCGCCTACGCCACTTACGGCGAAGACGCACCAGCGCCGCTGGCGGACTGATCATCCGGACTGTCCCTTGCAGCGTCAGACGCGTGCGCGTGCGTTGCCCGCATGTATCCGCCAGCACTGCGCCACGAATCCAACCGCAAACACCACCGCGCACCCCAGCAACGTCTGCAGGATCACCGGCGCCAACGGTGCAGGCGCAATCGGGTGCGCCACCGGCAAGCGTGTCAGCGTTTCATTCACGCCTGGCACCAGCGACAGCAGGAAGCTGAAAGACAGCGCGAACGTGGACAGATAGGGTGCCAATCGCCCAAGGAACCGCAACCGAGCCGCCAACACCCCACCGAACGCAATCAGCAGAATCACCACACCAAACGCGTGGCCAGGATTGAGGCCCCCGGTGCTGGAGACGGTGAACGAGGTCACCACCGACAGCACCAACCCCAGCAGATAGAGCTTGCCGGCGCGTGTAGCCGGATCAATGGCCCGATACCGGATGAAACCGAACAGGCCGGCAGCGATGAGAACCAGGCTGATCGCGGTGTGCACGATGCCCAAGGAAGAAAGCGGATGACTCATGGCGACCTCTGCTGGAGTTTTGAACCTACTAGTAGGTAGGCTTCATGGGCAAAAAGAAGGCCCGCTCCACGCAGGCCTTCGTCGAAACATTCAGACCGCCGGCACCAGCCGGGCAATCGACAACCGTGCGAGCGCCGCGAACGTCGCCGCATCACCAAACCCACGCGCGGCCAGCATCGCGCCGTGCACCGAGGCCATGAACGCCTTGGCCTCATCGGCAGGCGTGCCCTGCAGCCTCAGCTGCCCCTGCGCCGCACCCTTTTCCAGCGTGATCGTCAGCCAGCCGCTCAGATCCTCGAAATGCCCGCGCACTTCATCGGCAATCTCGTCGGGGATCATCGGCGCTTCGGCCGCCAGCATCGCGCAGATGCAGAACGACGRGGTGCCACCGGCAATGCAGCTGGACCAGTAATCCACGTAGGCGTTGAGCGCCAACAAAGGATCGCCCAGCTGCCGGTCCAGCAGCGCCAGGCCTTCCCGTGCCTCTGCCCGGTACAGCTCCACCACCGTCCGCACCAGATCCGCCTTGCTGGGGAAATGGTGGTGGATGCTGGCCTTGCTGATGTTCACCCGCGCGGACACGTCGGCATAGCTGAAACC
>NZ_JBFTNR010000395.1:0-3940 GCF_056665995.1 Stenotrophomonas sp. 05L44_2 | reverse complement strand
GCCCACCGACAGCCAGGTGATCAATGACGTGTACGAGCGCATGCGCGCCCAGCGCAAGCAGGAAGCCGCCAAGCTGCGCGCCGAGGGCGAGGAGCAGTCGCTGACCATCCGCGCCCAGGCCGACCGTGACAGCACCGTGCTGATCGCAGAAGCCGAACGCGATGCCCAGCGCCTGCGTGGTGAAGGCGATGCCGAGGCCGCACGCATCTACGGCAAGGCCGGTTCGGCTGACCCGTCGTTCTACGCGTTCTACCGCAGCCTCGAGGCCTACCGTGGCTCGATGACCGACGGCAACGGCGTGATCGTGCTGGACAAGAACGACCCGTTCCTGCAGTACCTCAAGAACGATCGCTGAGTCCGCACGGCAGTACCTCACGGGGCCCGGCCATACGCCGGGCCTCGTGCTTTTCCGGAGTTCCCCCATGAAAGATCTGTTCGCCGCCGTCTGTCTGGTCGCGGTGCTGGAAGGCCTGTTGCTGTTCGTGGCCCCCGTGGCCTGGAAGCGCATGGCCGAACGCCTGCTGGACCTGCCCAGCCCGGCCCTGCGCAGCTTCGGTGGCCTGGTCCTGCTGGCCGGGTTGAGCCTGCTGTGGTGGGTACGGCATTAGAAGGGTAGTGCCGGACGCTGGCCGGCAACCTGGGACTGCCGGCCAGCGGCCGGCACTACCGGGGCGGGGTGGCTGACCGGCTGGTGAAGCCGTCCGTCGGAAAGGTGGCACCGGACCCCGGAAACCCGGATAATGCACAAAAGCCGGACGGGCCTCCCCGTTCGGCTTTTTCCGTGTCTGGGCCTTCCATCGCCGGCCGCTCCCCGTTTGGAGCCGCCACCCAAGCGCTGGCCAGCCCCGCTGCGGTTTACCCGTCCGCGGCCCCGATGGCCGCAACAAATAGAGGAACCCGTCATGGGTCAGTCTGTCGTAGTGCTTGGTGCCCAGTGGGGCGATGAAGGCAAGGGCAAGATCGTCGATCTGCTCACTGAGGAAATCGGCGCCGTCGTGCGCTTCCAGGGCGGCCACAATGCCGGCCACACCCTGGTCATCAACGGCAAGAAGACCGTCCTGCACCTGATCCCGTCGGGCATCCTGCGTGACGATGCGCTGTGCCTGATCGGCAACGGCGTGGTGATCTCGCCGGCCGCGCTGCAGAAGGAAATCGCCGAGCTGGAAACCTCCGGAGTGGAAGTGCGTTCGCGCCTSAAGATCWSCCCGGCCRCGCCGYTGATCATGCCGTACCACATCGCCCTGGACCAGGCGCGCGAACGCGCTGCCGGCGGCAAGGCGATCGGCACCACCGGTCGTGGCATCGGCCCGGCCTACGAAGACAAGGTGGCGCGTCGCGGCATCCGCATCGCCGACCTGCATTATCCGAAGCAGCTGGAAGAACTCCTGCGCACCGCGCTGGATTACCACAACTTCGTGCTGACCAAGTACCTGAACACCGACGCGGTCGATTTCCAGAAGACCTTCGACGAGGCGCTGGCCTTCGGCGAGTACGTGCAGCCGATGAAGTCGGACGTTGCCGGCATCCTGCATGACCTGCGCAAGCAGGGTAAGCGCGTGCTGTTCGAAGGTGCGCAGGGCGCGCTGCTGGACATCGACCACGGTACCTACCCGTACGTCACCAGCTCCAACACCACCGTCGGTGGTGCGCTGGCCGGTGCCGGCGTCGGCGCCGATGCGATCGACTACGTGCTGGGCATTGCCAAGGCCTACGCGACCCGCGTTGGCGGCGGCCCGTTCCCGACCGAGCTGGACGATGAAATCGGTCAGGGCATCCGCGACCGCGGCGCCGAATACGGTGCCTCGACCGGCCGCCCGCGTCGCTGTGGCTGGATGGACATCGTCGCGCTGAAGCGCGCCGTGGCCATCAACGGCATCAGCGGCCTGTGCATCACCAAGCTGGAYGTGCTGGACGGCATGGAAAAGCTGAAGGTCTGCATCGCCTATGAATACAACGGCAAGCGTACCGAGTACGCGCCGCTGGACGCGCAGGGCTGGGAAGAGTGCACCCCGGTGTACCTGGAGTTCCCGGGCTGGACCGAAAACACCCACGGCATCACCAACTGGGACGACCTGCCGCCGGCCGCACGCGCCTACCTGCGTTCGCTGGAAGAGCTGGCCGGCTGCCCGATCAGCATCGTCTCCACCGGCCCGGACCGCGACCACACCATGGTCCTGCAGGATCCGTTCGCCTGAGCGATGCGGCGATGCCAGACGCTGCCTGGCAACGCTGCCGCACCGGTAGCGCCGGGCCATGCCCGGCGTCGCTGAAAGAAGAAGCCCCGCGAAAGCGGGGCTTTTTCGTTAGTGTGTACGCAATGCAAGCAGGGAAGCGGATCGATGACCGGCGATGTCAGCGCGAAAGGGACGCGGGTGCTGCGGATCACCCTGTGGGTGTTCTGGGGCCTGTGGGCAGTCGCCTGTGTGGTGTTGGCGGTGGGTGCCGTGGCCAACCACCTGGCGTCACGCACGCAGACCCTGCCGCTGGTGCTGAGCCCCGGTGCGAGCGCGGAGATCACGGTCTACCGCTTCATTGATGATCGCCTGCGGTTGCGGCTGCGTTACCCGCCCAACGCCGCCGACCCGGCCCTCGACTCCGACGTGCTGATGCGTGTCGACACCCCCAACGAGCATGCGGACTTCCGTGCGGGCGTGCGTTCTGGCCCAGCCGGGACGGATGTTGTGCGCAGGCTGGAAACCGTTGAAACGGCTGTTTTTACCGCCGCGTACTTCGGCTATGGCCGCGGTGATGCATTGCCCCGTGGCCGCTCCTGGCTGCGGGTGACCGTGCTGGAAGTGGAGCCGGCGCTGGCCGGCAGGCCAGCAACGATCGAAGTGCAGCCGCCGTTGGATCTTCTGAAACTGACCGACCTGGACTACCTCTGGTTGTGGCCGTTCTTCTTCTGGAAACTGGCAGCGCTGTTGCTGCTGGTTCCAGGCATCGCACTGGTGATCTTCACCATCGCGCTGCGCAGGCAGCGTCCACGCGCTGCCTAGCCGCCACGACCAGACCGTGCGGGTTGCGACTTAATCCCCTCCGTCCCCTTTTTTCAGCAATGGATAGGGATTGATCGACTCGCCCTTCCACCATTGCTTCTCCGGGCCCAGCACGTGCACTTCGAAATGCAGGTGCGGGGCTTCGGGGTTGGCGTTGCCGGTGCTGCCGACGTAGCCGATCACGTCGCCGCGCTTGATGGTCTGCTTTTCGGCCAGGCCGTCGGCGTAGCGCTGCAGGTGCGCGTAGTAGTAGCACCAGCGGCCGCTGGGTTCGAACTGATAGATGGTCAGGCCGCCACGCTCGCTGTCGAACAGCTTCTCGACATGGCCATCGGCCACCGCCAGTACCGGTGTGCCGGCAGCAGCCATGATGTCGATCGCATCGTGCACGCGGCCTTCGCTGCGTGCGTCGGTGAAGGTGTCCTGCAGTTGCGAGGGCGTGATGCCCTGTACCGGCAGCAGCAGGCCGGAGGGTGTGTCGCCCGTTGCTGCTGGGGCGGGCGCAGCGATTGCCGTTGTCGCCTGCTCCACGGGTACGGCACGGGCGCTGTCGGCTGCAGCGGAGGTCTGCGCCACTTCAAGGGGGCGGGCACCCGTGTCATCGGACGGCTCGCCATCACGCTGCAACCACCATCCGGCTGCCACGCCCATCACCAGCCCCAGTACGATCAGTTGCGCTAGTCGCATCGGCTCACTCCTGCATGACGACCGGTACCGACGTATCCACGGCTGCAGCCACGCGCAGCACATCCCAGTTGGTCATGCGCACGCAGCCGTGCGATTCGGTCTTGCCGACATGGCCGGGCACCGGCGTACCGTGCAGGCCGTAATGGGGTTTGGACAGGTCGATCCAGACCCGGCCGACCGGATTGTTCGGGCCGGGCGGAATCGTGGCCTTGCGATCGCCCTTCCTGGCATCCCAGAACAGCTTCGGGTTGTAGTGG
>NZ_JBFTNR010000394.1:0-3952 GCF_056665995.1 Stenotrophomonas sp. 05L44_2 | reverse complement strand
GCGCCGCGCCGATCTTCCAGGGCTTGGCCGGCATCCCCGAAGGTGCGGGCTACGCGCAGGCGGGTGTGGAAGCGGTGCTGCCGGGCTGGGGCTCGGCCTTCGTGTCGGTGGCGATCTTCTTCTTCGCCTTCACCACGATCATGGCCTATTACTACATGGCCGAAACCAACCTGACCTACGTCAACCACAACAAGCGCCGGCCGCTCACCGTGCTGCTGCTGCGCCTGGGCATCATCGGCATGGTGGTGTTCGGTGCCTTCCACAACGCCACCCTGGCCTGGGCGCTGGGTGATATCGGCGTGGGCCTGATGGCCTGGCTGAACATCATCGCCATCCTCATCGTGCAGAAGCCGGCCATGCTGGCCCTGCGCGATTACGAACGACAGAAGAAGCTCGGTCTCGACCCGATCTTCGACCCCGATGCCCTGGGCATCAAGAACGCCGATTTCTGGCGTCAACGCAAGCTGGAGTTGTCCCGTAGTGAATGATCCCTGGAAGAATGCCCGCCGCCCGTCGTCGCGACCGCCGCGGGCCACCCCGCTGCCACCGCGTGAGGGCGGCACCCCGCCACCGCCGGGGCGGGGCAACGACGAACTTCGCCTGTACGGATGGAACGCGGTGCAGGCGCTGTTCGCCAAGCGTCCGCAGGCGCTGCGCAAGCTGTACCTGGTGGAATCGCTGATTCCGCGCATGCAGCCGGTGCTGAAGTGGTGCGTGGCCAACCGCGTSGGCTATCGCGTSGTGGAGGAGGGMGACCTCAACAAGCTSGCYGCCACCACCCACCAYGAAGGCCTGGTGGCCGACGTGCTGCGCGCGCCGGTGTTGCCGCTCGCGCAGTGGCTGGCCGAACTGGGCGAAGGCCCGGCGCTGGCACTGTGGCTGGATGGCGTCGGTAATCCGCACAACTTCGGTGCGATCCTGCGCTCTGCCGCGCATTTCGGCGCCAAGGCGCTGCTGCTGCCGGCCAGCAGTACGCTGGCGTTGTCCGGCGCGGCCGCACGCGTGGCCGAGGGCGGCGCAGAGTCGGTGCCGCTGGTGCAGTTGCCTGAGGATGCAGAAGCGATGGCGCAGCTGCGCGCGGCCGGTTTCGGCCTCGCCGCGACCCTGGTCGAGGGTGGCGATGACGTGTTCCGCGCGTCGTTGCCGGCCCGCCTGGTCTACGTGATGGGCGCGGAAAGCGAAGGCATGGATCGCGGCCTGGCCAGCCAGTGTGACCAGCAGCTGTCGATTCCCGGCAGTGGCGCGGTTGAAAGCCTGAATGTCGCTTCCGCCACGGCCGTGTTGCTGGCGCAGTGGGTCAGCCAGCGCGGCTGATGGGCGTGTCTGCGGGCACCGCAAACCGGTGCCCGCACAGCGCAGTTCCATGTCGAACGGGACTTCCCGGCAGCCGGGCAACGTCTGGCGGTTTTCCTGGCAGTGCCATGCGCAAAGCATGCATGACGAATTGAAAGTTTCCTTATTGGTGTGCCGTTCCCGGCGACGCAGGGTGGAAGTCCATCCAACGTCGTACAGGAGCGGTTCCCATGCATCATCCTCCTCGCAGTGCGGTGCGTGTCTGCCTGGTACTGGCACTCAGTGCGCTTGCCGTCGTTTCCGCGCAGGCCAACGAGCGCACGCTCGACGGCGTCAACTTCACCGGCCCGCTGATCACGCCCAATCCTGCCGGCATGCCAGCGGGTCACTGGTACGTCGAACCCTATCTGGTGCGGGTCGACAGTTCCTCGTCCTTCGACCACAACGGCGACCGCCAGCGCAGCAGCGAACGCAGCGGCGCGTGGGCGATGGTGGTGCCCATCGCATACGGCTTCAGCGAACGGGTGACCGGCCAGGTCAACCTGAGTGCATCACGCGCCGAATCCGGCAACGCACGCAGCCGAGGCTTCCGCGCCGGTGATACCACCGCACGCCTGCAATACCTGTTGCAGGCCCCCAGCGCCGATGGCACCACGCCGGCGGTGTCGATTGCCCTGGTACAGCGCTTCAGCACCGGCAGCCACGACCGCATCACCGGCAATCCGCTGGATGCGCAGGGTGATGGCGTGCAGCGCACCGTCGCCGCGTTGGCCGTGCAGCAGGTGCTGTGGCTGGGCAACGATCGGCCGCTGCGCTGGCGGGCGCAGTTCAGCGCGGGGCCGGCGCCATCGCGAACGGCCATCTCCGGCACCAGCGTGTACGGCACCGAGGACGGCTTCCAGGGCCATATCGCGCGGGGCTCGGTACTGGGTCTTTCCGTGGGCGCCGAATACAGCTTCAACGAACGCTGGGTCGGCGTGATGGAAGTTGCCGCCAGCCGCGAGACCGGCCAGCGCCTGACCGGTTTCGCGCCCGACGCTGCAGGTGGCGTCCGGCCCATCAACGAACACCGCCCGGCCAGTCGCAACCTGACCTTCGCGCCCGCTGTCGAGTACCACTTCAGCCCGTCGCTGGGGCTGATCGCCGGCGTCGAATTCACCGTTGCCGGCCGCAATACCGGCCGCATCATCAGTCCCCAGGTCGCCCTGGGGATGTTCTTCTGATGGGGGCCCTGCGATGAATGTCGAATCGATCGTCAATGCCGTGCTTGCCGTTGTCTGGAGCCCGTATCTGGTGGTGCTGTGCCTGGCAACGGGCCTGTACTTCAGCGTGCGTACCCGCTTCGTGCAGTTGCGCGCGCTGCCGGACATGCTGCGCCTGATGTTCCGTCACGAGCGCTCCGATGCCGGTGTCTCGCCATTCCAGGCGTTGTCACTGTCGCTGTCCAGCCGGGTGGGCGTGGGCAACATCGCCGGTGTCGCCATGGCCATTGCCTTCGGCGGTCCGGGCGCGATCTTCTGGATGTGGATCGTCGCCTTCCTCGGTGCTTCCAGCGCGTTCATCGAGTCCACCCTGGCGCAGATCTACAAGGATCGCGACGCCAAGGGGCAGTATCGCGGTGGCCCGGCGTACTACATCGAGAAGGGGCTGGGCCAGCGCTGGTACGCCGTGCTGTTCGCGCTGGTCACGGTGCTGGCGGGGGCGATGCTGGCGGGCACGCAGTCCAACGCCATCACCAGTGCGGTGAACGAAGCGTGGGACGTTCCGGTGATGGTCACCACCGGTGTGCTGCTGGTGGTGTTGGCGGCGATCCTGCTCGGCGGCGTGCGTCGCATCGCGCGGGTCGCCGAATGGGTGGTGCCGGTGATGGCCGTGGCCTATCTGCTGGTCACTGCGGTGGTGATGGTACTCAACGTCGAGCGCGTGCCTGAGGTCATCGCCCTGGTGCTGCGCAGCGCCTTCGGTGTTGACGCCGCATTCGGCGCGATGATCGGGACCGCGATCCAATGGGGGGTACGTCGTGGCGTGTTGTCCAATGAAGCTGGCATGGGCAGTGGCGCGCATCCTGCCGCTGCAGCAGAAGTGTCGCACCCGGTGAAGCAGGGGCTGGTGCAGTCGTTCTCGGTGTACATCGACACCATGGTCGTGTGCAGCGCGACGGCCTTCCTGATTCTCTCCACCGGGCTCTACAACGTCTACGACCCGGCGGTGAACGGTGTACCGGACGAGGCGCGCCTGCTGCTGGGCAACCTTCCCGGCGTGGAAGCAGGGCCACGCTTCGTACAGCACGCGGTGGAGTCGGCCTTGCCCGGCTTCGGCAAGTCGTTCGTCGCGCTGGCGATCCTGCCATTCGCGTTCACCACCATCCTGGCCCTGTACTACATGGCCGAAACCAACGTCAGTTACCTCTGCCGCGATCGTCCCCGAGGGTGGGTGATGGGCACCTTCCAGCTGTTGTTCCTGGCCGCTACGGGCTACTCGGCGATGAACAGTGCGACAGTGGCGTGGGCGCTGGGCGACATCGGCGTAGGCATGATGAGCTGGCTGAACATCATCGCCATCCTGCTGCTGCAGAGGCCCGCGTTGGCCGCGCTGCGCGACTACGAAGATCACCGGCGTCACGGGCGTGACCCGTTGTTCAACCCGAAGCTGCTGGGGG
>NZ_JBFTNR010000393.1:0-3972 GCF_056665995.1 Stenotrophomonas sp. 05L44_2 | reverse complement strand
GTCGACATCGCCGTGGGCCGCAGTGCCACCATCACCTACCTGTTGCGGGTGGGCGCGGGCGTGCGTGCCGGCAACCACATCAACCAGGCCGTGGCCACCGCTGACGATGGCACGCCGCTGTCGAATGTGGCGACCGCTGAAGTACGCATGGATGCCGACCCGCTGCTGGAAGACAGCTTGGTGTTCGGCACCGTGTTCGATGACCGCGACGGCGACGGATGGCAGGACAGTGCGGAACTCACCGGTGTTCGCGTACAGGGCGGTTTCGCGCCTGCCGCGTACGTGCCGGGTTCGACAACGCTGGATCGTGGCGATGGACCGCAGCCGTTGGCCGATGCCAGCGCGCCCCTGCTGCATGGCGTGCAGGTGGGCGTGGTACACGGCCTGGCGTCTACGTCGGACACGGTCGATAGCCATCAGGTGGTGATCCGCCAGCGCCTGCGCGAACTGTCCTTCACCGATGATTTCGTGCTGGAAAGCGCCCAGGGCCATCGCCTGCAGCTGGATGCGCAGGGTGTGGCAACCGTGCAGCACAGTGGCGAGGCGGCCAAGGGCCTGACCGCAGCCGAGCCGGCCGTGCATCGCGAGATCGCGCGGGTGGCCGAGGGCTAYGAAGTGGCCTACGTGATCMGCAACAGCGGCATCCAGGAGCAGGGCATTCCCGGCGTGCGCCTGGCCACCGTGGAGGGCCTGCTGATCGAAACCGATCCGTTCGGTCGTTACCACCTGGCCGATGTGCACGGTGGCGATGCGCGGTTGGGCCGCAACTTCATCGTCAAGCTGGACCCGGCAACGGTACCGGCGGGTTCCGGACTGACCACCGAGAATCCGTTGCTGCGTCGGGTTACCCAGGGCGTGCCGACCCGCTTCAGCTTCGGCGTGCGCCTGCCGCCGTCGCCGCAGGCCGCCGCCGAGCGCGCCGAACTGGCGTTGGGCGAAGTGTTGTTCGCCCCGGGCAGCAGCGAGCTGCGTGCCAGCTATCGTCCGGTGCTGGCGAAGATGGCCGAGGTGGTCAATCGCTACCAGGGCGGTGACGTGGTGATTGCCGCCAACGGCGAAAGCCAGGCATTGGCCTTCGCCCGTGCGGTGGCCGTGCGTGATGCGCTGCAGGCCGAAGTGGCTGAAGGTTCGCGCGCTGGCCTGACGGTGCAGCTGCGTACCGACGTGCGCGATCCGCACTCGCTGGTCGCTGGCGTTGATGCCGGCGGCGCGCTGCTCGGCAACGTGCTGTTTGACACCGACAAGGCGGTGATCCGCGAGGAGTTCAAGCCGCTGCTGGCTGCCATCGCCGCGCGCCTGGAGCAGATGGGGGGCGGCCAGGTCAGCCTGGTCGGCCATACCGATGTGCGTGGCAGCCACGCCTACAACCAGGCGTTGGGCCTGCGCCGTGCCAATGCCGTGTTCGAAGCGCTGCGCGTGCAGCTCAGCCCTGCCGTGCAGCAACGCCTGCGCGTGCGCAACGAGGAGACCGCCGCCACCCGCGCGGCGGCCCACCAACAGGAGGCCCGCCGATGAGCGCCCATCACTCTGTCGTCCGGCGTCCCGCCCGCCTGCACCGCGCTGCGTTGTACCAGTCACTGCTGCTGGGTCTGGCAGCAACGGCGCAGGCCGCGCCGCCGCCGGCCAACGACGCGTCCATCGATGGCGCGCCCATCCACTGCGAGGGCAACCAGTGCAGCGCCGAGGGCGACCTGCTGTTCACCCTGCGCTCGCGCAGCTTCGATGAGCCGGTGACCGAAGGCACGTCGACGCGCTCGTCATCGCAGGTGCTGCAGCCGGACCGGCGCGTAAGCGTGGCGCTGGACGAGCCGGGCAAGGCGACCGTCCGCGGTGAATTCATGATCCGCCTGCCGGAAGGTGGCGCGATCTGGGCCACCGAAGACCCGGCCATGGGCCAGCCCGAGCTGTCGATCTCGGCGCCGGGCATGGTGGCGTTCGACCAGGGCCGCATCGTGCGTCCGGTCGAATTCTTCGTGCGTGGCAACTACACCGCGTTCATCAAACGTCTGGAGGTCAGCCTCTACCGCGGCAGCGACAGTGACCGGGTCGCGCCCCTGGCGACCTTTGAACTGCCTGTGGCTGCGGTCGGGCAGGGCAGTTGGGACGGTGCGCTGCCGGCGTCCACGCCGCTGCGTCGTGGCGACCGCCTGGTCTATGTGCTGCGCGCGTACGATGCCGAGGGCAATGTCGATGAGACCTCGGCGCAGTCCATGCAGCTGGTGACGCTGGCCGAAGTGGAGCGTGGCAACCAGCAGCTGCGTGACGCGCTGGAAGATCGGCGCGGCACGGCCGTCGATGCCAACCAGGCCGCTTCGTTGTCGCTGCTGGAGCAGGTGTTCGACAGCAACGGTCTTCGCCAGCAGAACATCCCGGTGTACGGCTCGCGCGTGCGCCTGCGGGGCCGTGACCTGCCGCTTGGCGCGGCACTGAAGATCAATGGCGAAAGCTATCCGCTGGACCAGGACCGCAAATTCGCCGCTGAATACCTGATGCCGATCGGTCACCACGTGTTCGACGTGCGGGTCGAGCGGCCCGACGCGCCGGCGATCGCACGCACGCTGGAGGTGGATGTCAGCGGCAGCTATCTGTTCGGTGTGGGCCTGGCCGATGTCACGGTGTACCAGAACAAGGCCAGTGGTGCGGGCCGCGATGTCGCCCGTGGCGAGCGCGGTGACGATGTGCTCAGCGACGGGCGCCTGGCGTTCTATTTGAAGGCCAAGACCCGTGGCCGCTATCTGTTGACGGCGCAGGCCGATACCCAGAACCGGCCGCTGGACGAGCTGTTCACCGGTTTCACCACGGCCGATCCGCAGGACCTGTTCCGCAGCCTGGACCCGGACCTGTATTACCCCACCTATGGCGACGATTCGCTGACCCAGCGCGACGTCGACAGCATGGGCCGCTTCTACCTGCGCATGGACTGGGACAAGAACCAGGCGCTGTGGGGCAACTACAACACGGGGCTGAGCGGCACCGAGTACGCCCAGTACGTGCGTTCGCTGTACGGTGCGGCGCTGTCGTGGCGCTCACGCGGCGCCAATGCGTGGGGCGATGCGCAGACCGAACTGCGTCTGTTCGGATCGCAGGCCGAGACCGCGCCGGGCCACAGCGAGTTCATCGGCACCGGCGGCAGCCTGTAYTACCTGCGCCACGCCAGCATCCTGCGCGGCTCGGACCAGGTGGTGCTGGAGATCCGTGACCGCACCACCGGCCGTGTCGAACAGCGGGTGTCGCTGGTGCGCGGTGCCGACTACGAGATCGATGCGTTGCAGGGGCGCATCCTGCTGACCCGGCCGCTGGCCCAGGTCAGCCGCGAGAACCTGCGCCGGATCAGCCGCGACGTGCCGCTGGACGGCTACGAGCAGCGCCTGATTGTCGACTACGAATGGGTGCCGACCGGCTTCGACAATGACGACATCACCGCTGGTGTGCGTGGCAAGCACTGGTTCGGTGATCACGTGGCGGTGGGGGCCACCTATGTGGACGAACAGCGCGCTGGGCAGGACTATTCGCTGCGCGGTGCGGACCTGACCCTGCAGGCCGGGCGTGGTACCTACCTGAAGGTCGAGCACAGCCGCAGCGAGGCGACCAGTGCGCCGGTGTTCTTCTCCGACAATGGTGGTCTGAGCTTCACCCGCCTCAACCCCGAGGGGCCGCGCGAAGGCGAGGYGACCGCGGTGGAGGCACGGGTGAACCTGCGCGAGCTGGGCTGGACCCAGCGCGACTGGAGTGCCGGCGCCTGGTGGCGGCAGGTCGAGGGAGGCTATTCGGTGGGTCGCTTCGACACCGGCCAGCGCGTGCGCGAACAGGGCGCCGAACTGCTGGGCTACGTGACCGACGATTTCAGCCTGTATGCGCGTTACAGCGAAGCACGGCGTGGCAATGAATCGTTGATCCAGGCCCAGGCCACCGCCGAATGGCGGATCGGTGACAACGACCGCGTGTCGGCCGAGCTGCGCCGGGTGCAGGAAG
>NZ_JBFTNR010000392.1:0-3981 GCF_056665995.1 Stenotrophomonas sp. 05L44_2 | reverse complement strand
AGGCTACGTATGCCATCAACGGTGCCGTCAACGGGGTGGAGGACCGGCTCAAGCGTTTCGAGGCGTGGCAGCAGAAGCTGACCCCGGACGTGATGGACCGGCTTGCCCGCGGCGAAGTGGGCGAACCTGCACAGTTGCCTGAGCGCGCGCGCGATATGTCCGATCCGGCCCATGCCGGCAACCGGTTGTTTACCGAGGCGCGGGGTCATCTGCAGCAGATGGGGCCGCAGAGTGGCCTGCGCAGCCAGCAGGAACTGGACAATACGGCCGCGGCCTTGGCGTTGAGCGCACAGAAGGCAGGGATGAGCCGTATCGATCACGTGGTGGCCGGTACCGACGGCAGGGCGCTGTTTGCGGTGCAGGGCGTCATGGGGGACCCGGCGATGCAGCGCTCGATGGTGCAGCGTGAGGCCGCTGCCCAGCTGCCGCTCGAGCAGAGCAGCCAGCAGTTGGCGGCCGAAGCCTCTTCCCGCCAGGAACAGACCGCTTCGGTCATCCGCGAGCAGGATCAGAATCGCCCGCGATCGCTGTAATCTGGGCACCGCCCGGCAGGTCGGAGACCGGCGGGCCCATCGCACGACACCGAGCACCCTCGGGTGCCTACATGGATCTCTTTGTAAGGACACAACATGCGAAACACTTTCCTGCGTTCCCAAGCGGCCCAGCGTGGCCGCGCTCCGGCACTGTGGCTGCTGCCGCTGGGACTGGCTGCCGCCATGGCCCACGCACAGCAGGCACCCGACGCCCCGGCGGCTCCCGCCGTCGAGGAGGCGGTGCCAGCACCGGTAGTGGCCGCGGYGGACGCGCAGACGCCCGCTAACGCCGCAACTGATGCCGTAGCTGCACTGGCTCCCGTCGCCGCGGCTGAGCCGGTGCCTGCCCTGGTAGCTGCACCTGTGCCGTCCATGCCCCCGGCGCCCGAACCCGCACCGCAGCCGCAACCGGCGACGGGCGTCGCTCCGGAAGCCGTCTCTGCCGAACCCGCGAGTGCACCGGCACCTGCGGCAGCAACGATGGCACCGCCGACCGACGTTGCCTCCACCAATGCTGCGCCTGTCGCAACGGCTCCTGTCGCAGCTCCTCCACCGGCTCCCGCGCAGGTGTCGGCCCCGGCACCCGCGGTCGCACAGGCGCCCGACACCGCGCCAGCCTCTGCGCCGGCCCCCGTCGCACCGCCGATCATCCCGTTGGCACCGATCATCCCGTTGGCACCAGACCAGGCCGCGGAGCGCCAGCTCGGTGCGCGCTGCCCGGTCGATCTGGCCGGTCGCCTGGCACCGCAGGGCGATCTGATGATCGGCGCCTGCCAGGGCGCGTTGCCGCCGCACCTGGCGGCGCTGCTGGTGGCCTTGCCTGAGCAGGACATCCACCTGCCGCGCAGCTGGCGCGAGCGTGAAGTGCGCCAGAAGGCGTGGTTCAAGGCCGTGGCCGGCGTGGGCCAGCGCCCGGACTTCATCGCCCGCCTGGGAGACATCTGGGTGCGTTCGTTTGAAGGCGCGGATGCGTCGACGACCACCTACCTGGTCTCGGCGCCGTTCGACTGTGCCGATGGCGCACTGCCAAACGAGAACACCGCAGAGCCCGTCCGACTCGCAGCCGGCAGTTGCGGGCAGGCCTACGTCCGCCAGCGCGTGTACCAGGTGGGCAGCGATGGCGTCCCGCAGGACATCACTGCAATGGCAATGCCGGCGGCACCGTCGATCGCCGAGGCCGATCGTGCCCGCCACCGCACCCGCGAAGGCAGGATCAGCCTGGACCACAGCAAGTTGCAGTACGGGCCGGCCATGCGCTGGTTCGTGCAGTACCCGGAATCACCGCAGAAGACCGGTCCGCACAGCTTCAGTGACTGGAACCGCGAACACCTGGCCTTCGTGGTCTGGAACGGCACCCGCTTCGAGCTGCGCGACACCGTAACGCGCGCGCAGTGGCCGTGTGATCCGGTGGCGCCGGGCGACAAGGCCTGCGGCGGCTTCCCGGACTCGGGCCCGGATGCGTACGTGCTGGCAGGGCCGGCGGCAAACCCGGCGGTTTCCAGCCCCTGATCGACCTCGGAAATGACGGGAGCCGGCAGTGCCGGCTCCCGTTTTCATTCCAGCAAGCGTCTCAGGCGTGCAGGCTGCGCTGGGTCGCCTGGGTCTGTTCCAGCTGCTGCTCGCGTGCCAGGGCTTGGCCGGCAGCCTGCTGCTCGATGCGCTGGCTGCTCTGCTCCAGCGGCGTGTTCATCGCGCGGGTGGTGTCGACGGACACGCGCAGATGGCCGGGGTCGCCGCCCTCACCCTGCAGGGCGAAGCTGCGTGACGCGTCGGCACTCATCAGTACCTCGTCGATCCGCTGTCCGCCGGCGGCATGCATTTCCGCAGCCAGCGAGCCTGCCAGTTGCGCGCTCATGCCATCGGGTGTGCGGCCGACGCGGGCGTCCTGTGCGTGCACGCCGCGCAGGGCATCATTGAACAAGGGGTTGCCGACGTGGCCGGCGTCGTCGATGCGCAGCATGCCGATCGGGCGGCCCTGCCTTTCGGCTTCACGGCGCGCGGGTTCGCCCGGTTCCAGGGGGCCACGCAGATGGTCGAAGAGATCCTTGACGCCGCCCGGCAGGCCGCGCGTACCGGTGGTGACGCCACTGCGCAGCAGCTCCATCTTGTCCCGGTACTCGTCGATCATCTTGACGTTGTCGCGTGCCAAGGCCTGCGTCTCCGGCCTGCCCAGCACCGAGTCTTCGCCGAGGAAATTGACCAGCTTGTGCGAACCGAGGGAGTTGGCGGCCGCGCCCAGTGCACTGTCGGGAATCAGGATGCGCAGACGGCTGTTGCTGAAGCCCCAGTCGCCCAGCGTGTCGATCTCCTGGGGCGTGGCGTATACGCGCACCTGGCCGAAGTGCGGCGAAGCGGCGCTGACCGGGTCGGCTGCCATGACGTGGTTGACAACGCTGGTGCCGCCTTCGGGAATGCGGTAGCCAAGACTGGCCGCGCCATAAGCGTTGAAGGTCTCGCCCTTCAGGTTGTAGTGGTGTGCGCTGATCTGGGCCAGCGCGCCGCCGAGCGAATGCCCGGTGACGGTGACCTCAGGTGCCTGGCCGAGGTCGCGTCCTTCCTTTGCAGCGTACGCGAGGGCGCGCTGGGTCAGTGCCAGCGCATCGGCGGCCTGCACGTTGTAGCGGGCGACCACCATGCCGCCATCGGCGAGGAGGCCATCGCGGGCGATCTGCTCGGTGCCGCGATGTGACACCACGATCTCCTGCGTGTCCACGCGCTGGTAGATCGTGCCTTGATAGCCATTGAAGCGGTTGCTGACGTGCTCGAGCACCTTGTAGTCATGCCCGTTGAGGGAGACATGCTCTTCCTGTCCGGGGGCGCGGCGACCGACTTTCAGGTCGCGATAGGCATCGTTGGACAGCGCGGCGTAGTCCTGGCTGCCGAGGGTCACGGCTGCACCTCATCGGCCGTCAAGGTGGCAGAGAACAGCGTGTCCTGCAGTTCCGGGCGGAACCGGCTGGCGTCCTTCTGGCCGGTAGCGCCATAGTCGGGCAGGTCCGCCACGCGTGGGTAGTCGCCCTGCGGATAATGGCGCGTCTCAGCCTGGCCTTTGACGAACGGATCGGCCTCGATGAAGGACAGGAAGCGCGTCTCGCCATCGGCGCCGGTCGCCTTCAACATCGCGCCGGCGCCACTGAAGGCCCAATGGCAGACGCCGCGGCCGTAGTAGTCCTCGTCGAGCATGCGGTCCAGGTAGACGGTGCCGCGGTACTCGTTGTCGGTGACCCTGCGCAGCGTCACCGGCTCCTGGCTGGTGATGCGGGCGGGAGCGCCGGTGGCGGGCTCGATGTACCCGCACTGCGCTTCGTTGCTGACATCGTACTGGGCAACGCCTTCGACCACGGCAAAGCTGCCCGGCGGGTTGTGCAGGCGCAGTACCAGTTCATAGGCTTTGCGCGGTGAGGGGTTGAGCTTGGCCAGGCCACGTCCTCCCTGGGCGACGTCGGAC